>JACRIH010000557.1 GCA_016235885.1 Planctomycetales bacterium
GTAGCCACGTTCGCCAGAACGTGGGGATGTCGCCACGTCCCCCACGTTCTGGCTAACGTGGCTACTGCCCGTGTTGTCGTTGGGAATTGAGCGAAGCAACTTGCCGGTGCTCGTCTCCCAAATCTTCGCTCCGCTGCCATTGGTCGTGACGAGCCGTTTCCCATCCGTGGACAAATCAAGGGCCTTCAAGTCCGTCGCGCCTTTGTCGATCACGGTTTGCAAGACGTTGCCGGAGACGCCGTCCCAAACAATCACGTGCGCGTCGTAAGACAGCGTTAAGCGTCCGGGCAGCGCCCGATGGCCGACGATCACCGAGAGATCCGGAGTGCAATCCAGCATGTCGATGGCACAGTCATAGACGCCTTCCTTCGTCTTGAACGGCAGTTGCTTGAGCAGCTTGCCGGTCGCCGTCTCCCAAATCCCGACGTAGGCGTCCGTGGCCGCGACGACTCGCCGCTGATCCCCGGAGAACATCAACGTCCCTTCGCGAAACGTCCGGCCGTGCTGGTCCGCTTGCAGCTTGATCTCGCTGATCAACTTCATGCCGACAACATCCCACCTGCGGATGGTCACGAAACTTTGCGTTGAAGCCGTGACCAGCTCTTTGCCGTCGTTATCAAACCCGACCGCCTGCATGATCCAATGATCCGGCAACAGCAACGCCGGCGTTCGCAACATCCGTAGCTCAGGCGGCTGTTGGTCGCTCTTGATGGCCGCGATGACTTTGTCGTCCGTCAGCACGGGCTGATCGAGCCCTCGTCCAAGCTGCGTGTTCTCCGCGTTGAAGTCGCGCACGACATCGGCCAGTCGCACGGAACGGTCGGGGACCGACGACGCCATCGTGGGCGGATCTTGCTTTGGCGGCTGCCCCAGCTTGTCGAACATTCCGTCGGGGATTTGCGGCTTCAGCGTCGCTTTCGCGACCACGATTGTGTTGAGCGTTTCGATCTTGAACTCGCTCGCTTCGGGTGTGCGACTCACGAAGTACGACTGCACTCGTTTCGGAAACGCGACGCCTTCACCGATCGTGAACAGGTTCGGCACGGTTCGTACCAGCAGCAACACACGCCCGTTGTCGCGGGTGCGGAACTCCCAGCGCATTGGCAACAGGTTGTGATCGAGAGACAGCCAGAAGAGTTGCTGAAACGGCGAGTCGGGCAGGGCCGCTTCAGTCGCCCGCAGCTTCACGCAGCGTTCCGATTGCAGAACCTCTTCCCCCAGCACCTCCACCAGTAGACGTTTGTCGGGAGTGCCCTCTGTCAACTTCCACGACAGGGTTTGGACGACATCCTCCAAGTGCGCTCCCGACGCCAGACAATGCGGAGCCAGTCGATGATGATTGGCGGGCAACACCAGAGTTTCATTTCGCGCCGCGACATTCGGCTGCGACGGGGACTCGTGCCGCCTCAACCACCAGCGGCCTCGGACAACCTCTTCCCTCCGAAACTGGTGGTCGGTGAACACCGTTGTCTTGACGCAATAGGAGTCTTCCTTCACGCGGACCATCCGTTCTCGCGTCTCCGCCTGTGGAACCTCTCGTCCCCCATCCTGACTTGCCTGCTGGTTCATCCAGGTCAGCACTTCGAGCGTCTCATACTTTTGCTCTTCGCTCTTGAGTCGCCTGAGGATGTCCTCCCAAGTGAGTGTCGTCGGCTTGAAGTGGCGAGGCCGCAACTCCTCGAATTCCGCTGGAGCTGGAAAATCGTCGAAGCGCACTTTCCGGTCATTCCCCGGTCCGGCATCGGAACGAATCGGAGTGGCAGTTTCTAAGGGAGCATCATCCTCGCCGCGAACTCGTTGAATGCCGCGGCACTTCCCGTCCTTGTCGAACATCACGATTAGCGTGTAATCGTCGCCGAGGCCGATGTGATGCGTGACCTTCTCGCCCTCGACGGACTTGCGAGTCTTCAACTCCTGCTGCTTAACGATCTCTAAAAACTGCGGCTCGGTCATGTCGAGCGACAAGCCATGCAGCTTCGGATTCGGCGTCAGGAATCCAAGGCCGTCCCGCGGTGCGGCGATCGTCAGCGGGGCCGCGCCGGTTTGGAGCTTGCCGCTCCATTCACCTTTGGCTGGTGACAACACAGTCCGCTTTTTGGACGCAGGATCGACGCTGTACATGCTCGGTCCCAATTCAACCGCCGCCGACACGGAATATCGTCCTGGCTTGACCTTGAAGTACCACGGACCGCGATATCCATCGGGTCTGTCAACCGGTTGCCCGGTCTCGTCCTGCCTGAACAACCCCGAGGCCCATGACGAAATCACACCGCGCTCCTTGGGCTTTAGCCAGAGTCGTTTCAATGTCGATCGCAGCCAAAGGTGAGTCCCTTCTTGCTGTACCAACTGTTTTCCGTCGGCATCAGCCAGCTTCGTCTTACAGAAGTTATGCCAATCATCGACACCGAGCGTGACCGAGAAACGAATGTCGTGGTCGCTCACGTTTTCCGCCACGATGTCGTAGCGGAGACGTCCATCCTTATCGATCGGAGGCGACCGCAAGAGGATGGCCACCCGCAGACCATCCACCGGCTCACCCCACGCTTCGGCCGGAATCGTCGCGGTCGCTCGTTGGTCGTCCGCAGTGGGGCGCGCGTAGGCCGCGTCAGCGAATTCCGCAACCACATCCAAAGATGCGTCCCGCGGCGGCTTGCCGACGGCCTCGTCTGTTGGCGCAGGCTGAGTGAATAGCGCGACCTGTTCGGCGCGGGTCTCCTGACCCCGCTGATCGCTTGACCGTAGGTCTCCATTCTTTTCCGAATTGATCGCGGCAGGCGAGTCGTCGGCTCGTGACGTGACGTACAGGCCCAGCCCGAGTCCCGCGACTGTGGTCATGGCCAACACGCCTGCCAGCCACCATGTCGTACGATTCGTGTGTGGCGTTGGGCGACCGCCGACCAGGCGACTGATCCGCGCCAGCAACGATCCGCCGCTGGCGGTCATGGCGAGACGGACCGGGGTCCGCAGGGTTTCGAGTGTGACGAGCATGCGCGCGTAGGCCACGCGGTCGCCGCAGATTTGCACGGCAATGTCGTCGCAGCAGTGTTCGCGTTCGAGGCGGATGCGGTGCGAGACCCACCACACGGCGGGGTGATAGAACAGCAGCGTTTCGGCCACCGTTTGCAACAGGTTGACGAGGTAGTCGTGTCGCCGGATGTGAGCCAGTTCGTGGGCGAGGACGGCTTGCAACTGGTCGGCGGTCAGGCCGGTGATCGCGCTCGCCGGCAGCAGGATCATCGGACGCAGCCAGCCCACCACCGTCGGCACTTCGACCAGCGCGGATTCGACGAGCCGCACGGGACGGCTGACTCGCAACCGCGCCGCCAACTGCCGCAACGTCTCCAAATACGATTTTCCCACCGACTGAATCGCGCTCCGCCGCAGACGCTGCACTTCCACCCAGCCCATCAGCAGCCGACCGGATAGCAAACTCACGCCCATCAACCACACCCCGACCATCCACGGCAGAGCCGGCTTGATCGCGGTCACGACTCGCTCGCGCAGCGGCCGATCGGGTGGCACACCCTGAAAGGGCGTGGCAGGTTCGACGTCGTGCGTTCTCGCCACGCCCATCGCCGCGCTCTGGGCGTGCCACCCCTCGTCAGAAATTTCCGGCGCGATGTCGTGCTCCGTCTGTGCCACGTCGGGAACGACGACGTCCACGGAACGGATCGGTGCCGGGAGTTCGGCAGGCCATTCCAAATCCCGCGCGAGCCATCCCGCCGTCAGCACGGGGCACACCGCCATCATCGTCAACGCAGCGCAGGCGATCAGGTATCGCGCGCTGGCGGAGGAGCGCCGCATCCCGCGCAGCGCGATCGCAAGAAGGAGAGTGATCGCCGCCCCCTGCCAGACAAAATGGACCAGCGACCAACCCACGACCTCACTCAGCGGATGAGACAGAACTCGCTCGACAACTGACATCGTTCATCTCCCGAAAAAGTAGCCCTGTCGCTCCGCGACAGAAAACCCGAATACCTCAGCGACGTCGTTTGTAAACGGTTTGCGGAAGAAACTCTCCACGTTGTCTGATGACTTGGCTGTCCTGTCGCGGAGCGACAGGGCTACTTCGCCTGCTTCTCCAATTCATCCAACAGCCGCCGTATCTCCGCCAGTTCACCCTTCGACGCCCGCTTGGCCGACAGTGCCTGCACCACCAACTGCCGAGCCGACCCACCGAACGCCCGGTCGAGCAGATCATGCACCAACTGCCGCTGGGTCTCTTCGGCGGGCAACACGGCTTCGTAAACGTGGGACCGCTCGGCGTCGTCCCGTTGGACGAGCCCCTTGTCGGTCATGATTTGCAGCAACTTGAGCGCGGTCGTGTATCCGGTCCCGCGCTCGTCCTGAATCGCTTGGGTCACCTCCCGCACGGTGCTGGGACCGCGGTCCCACAACACGCGGAGAATGGCCAGCTCGGCCTCGGTTGGTCGCGGGAGTGGAAGTTTCTGCTTGGCCATGACTGTCTGGTCTCGGTGGAATGGCGATCATTGACGGACGACGGGATGTTATACGAACGGTTTCGTAGAGTCAACGAAGATGTTCGTAGATTGCCAATGAGGCTGCGTTACAGGCCAACGTAGCCGTCACCGCTCCGCGTGACGAGCCGAACAGAGCATCGACGCGATTTGGCCATTCGGCTCATTACGCGGAGCGGTGATGGCTACGTTGACGGCCCCAACGGGGACAGATTCGAAAGCCCAGGGCGCAGCCCTGGGAAAAACCCAGACGATTGAAGTGAAGCCCCAACGGGGCGTGATCTCCCGGTCGACGTGCGAGGATTTCGCCCCGTTGGGGTTGGCATTTCAGGCATTTCAGTTGGCACCTGAGACCCAGGGCTGCGCCTTGGGCTATCGAATCTCGCACCGTTGGGGCTGATTAGCGGCTGCGACGCCAGTGTCTCGCGTTCAGCACGTCACGGAAGTAGACTGCGACCGCTCGTTTTCCCCGGAGCCGCTCATGCCGAACGACCACGTTGATTCCTCCGCTTCCGTCCTCGCGGCAACTCCTGGGGAACTCACGAGCGCCGGTCGCTGGTTGATCCTCGCGGCGGCCTTTCTCGGCTGGCTGTTCGCGGGCGTGCAGATGACAACGATGAGCCTCGCGGGTCGTTCGGCCACGATCGAGTTCCAGCGAGCGGGGCTGTTCACCGAGCCAGCCAGCAGCACCGGCGACGGCTCCACTGCCGATCCCGCAGCGCAGATGAAAGTCATCGCCCCGCGTTGGATTTCCCGGTACAACGCCGGCTTCCTGTTGGGAGCCGCTCTTGGTGGATTGTTGTTCGGCTGGATTGGTGACTGGCAGGGGCGAGTCCGAGCCATGTCGCTCAGCATTTTTTGTTACACCAGTTTCACCGGTCTGGCTTACTTCGTTCCCTCCCCCGAGGTGCTGTTGGCGCTGCGATTCCTCACCGGGCTGGGCGTGGGAGGCATGTGGCCGACTGGAGTGTCACTCGCTTCCGAAGCATGGTCCGATGTGTCGCGTCCGCTGCTGGCGGGAGTGCTGGGGACGGCGGCCAACGTTGGGATCGTGTTGATGGGTTTGGTGTCGTGGAAGATTCGCAGCGTCACAGCAGACGATTGGCGCTGGATCATGCTGGTCGGAGCGGCTCCCGCACTGCTCGCCATTTTTGTCTGGATGCTGGTCCCCGAATCACCGAACTGGCTCGCCGCGCGCGGGACCGCCGCCGTGCGAACTGCCTCACCGTCGCTCGGAACGGTCTTCCGCCCTCCCCTGCTCTCGCGAACTGTGCTCGGTGTCGCGCTCGGCATCATCCCGATGCTCGGCGGCTGGGGCGCGACGCAATGGATGGTGATGTGGAGTGAAGCCGTGGCCCCGATCACGAACCCTGGGGAGAAGGCGTTTACAGTCGTCATGCGGGCGGCCGGCGGCACGATCGGCAGCCTGATCGGAGGCTGGATCGCGAATCAACTCGGACGACGAACGACGTACTTTGTCGTCAGTCTCGCTTCGTGGGGGCTGTGCGAATACATCTACCTGACGCTCGATCCGCGACTCGACACGTCGTTCAACACGTGGGTGTTTGTGGCCGGTTTCGTGACGACGATCTTCTTTGGCTGGCTGCCGCTGTACCTGCCCGAACTTTTTCCGACAGCAGCTCGAGCCACCGGCACAGGAGTGTCATTTAACTTCGGTCGGATTGCGACTGCATTCGGAGTCCTCTGGACCGGCTGGCTGGTCGCGCAGTTTCACGAAGACTACGCTCGCGCTGGCAGCCTCATCAGCCTGATCTACGCCGCCGGTCTGATCGTGATTTTGTTTGCCCCGGACACGACGAAGAGGAAATTGGATTAGTCGCAACACTTGGAGCAGCAGGTTTGGCTCAAGCTGTACAGCGGTTTGGCTCGACAGAGGGCCCGGACGCCGACGATACTGCTTCGCCGTGAACTGAAAGGAGACTCTTGATGAAGACCGCCATTCAAGCCGAACTGCCCCCGGAACTGCTTTCGCAAGCCCAAGCCTACGTGAACGAAGGGTGGATGCCGAATCTCAACGATTTACTGACTGAGGCCCTGCGCCGTTATCTGGAGTCGCATGCGTCGGAGTTGACAGCGACCTTCATTCGCGATGATGTTGCCTGGGGATTGCATGGCCACGACTGATCCGGTCGGACAATTCGTCGTGTGTGATGCCGGCCCACTCATCCACCTGGATGAACTCCGCTGCTTGGACTTGCTGGCAGAATTCGAAACCGTGCTGGTCCCGTCGGCTGTTTGGATCGAAGTCGCACGGCATCGTCCCGCGGTGTTGGTAAGCCCCGGTGTCCCATTGCGACGCGTGACCGTGTCGCTGCCGTGGACACCCGCGCTGGAAGTCCTCTCCCAAGCCTTGTCGCTACATCTTGGCGAGATGGAAGCCTTGCAGGTGGCTTGCGAGCAGCAAGTCGGTTTGTTGCTCACCGATGACACGGCGGCCCGTCTTGCTGCGAGAAATCTCGGCCTGCTGGTTCATGGAACGCTCGGCCTCCTCATCCGTGCCGTTCGGCGAGGCCAACGATCACGCGACCAGGTGCTTTCGGTGTTGCGATCCGTGCCCGATCAATCCACGCTGCACATCAAATCCGACTTGTTGGACGAGATCATTCGGCAGGTCACGGAATCCACACGATGACGAATCACACCCTGGACTCACCGACTTTTGCCGTCGTGTTCTCGGACATTCTCGCCGCTCGTGAACGACTTCGAGCCATCGTCCCGCCGACTCCCATCCACACGTGTTCCACAATCGACGCGCTGGCCGGTCGGTCGCTGGTCTTCAAGTGCGAGCACTTGCAGAAGGTCGGGGCATTCAAGTTCCGTGGTGCGTGGAATGCGGTGAGCAAACTGTCGGACGACGTGGCGGCGCGGGGCGTGGTCACGCACAGTTCGGGAAACCACGCACAGGCGCTGGCCTTGGCGGCGCGGATGCGGAACATCCCGGCGTACATCGTCATGCCGAAGAATGCTCCGGCGGTGAAACGAGCCGCCGTCGTCGGCTACGGAGCGACCGTGATTGACTGCGAACCAACGCTCGCCGCCCGCGAATCCGAATGCGCCCGCGTGCAGTCGGAAACCGGCGCGACGCTGATCCATCCGTTCGACAACGCCGACGTGATCGCCGGTCAGGGAACCGCGCTCGTCGAACTGCTCGAACAGTCCTCGGACCTCGATGCCGTCGTGACACCGGTCGGCGGTGGCGGACTGTTGAGCGGCACCTGCATTGCCGCCGCGCATCTCAAATCCAACCTGCGCGTGTTCGGAGCCGAACCGCTCGCGGCCGACGATGCCGCTCGGTCGTTGAGATCTGGCGCATGGCAACCGCCAACGTCGCCGAGCACGATTGCCGACGGACTCAAGACCAGCCTCGGCGAACTCACGTGGCCGATCATTCGTCAACAAGTCGAACGGATCATCACTGTGACCGAACCCGAAATCGTCGCCGCCATGCGCCTCGCATGGGAACGGGCCAAGCTCCTGATCGAACCCAGTTCCGCCGTCGCGATCGCGGCCGTCCTCACACCGGAAGTCCGCGACCTGTCCGGCCTGCGCCGCGTGGGAGTGATCCTCAGCGGCGGCAACGTGGACCTCGACCGCCTGCCGTGGATGTAGGGTGGGACCAGCTCGCGCAGCGAGCGCAGGCCCACCAATTCCGTCGCACGTCGGTGGGCCTGCGCTCCGCTGGTCCCACCCTACGTCGCACCACGTCGCTACGATTCGTCCGCCGATTTGTTAGACTCCCCACCATCGTCTGATCGAATAACTTCGACCTCAACTTGGGAGACATCACATGCGAAACTGGCGAACAGTCCGAAGCGTCACAGCCTTGATGACATGCTGGCTGGCCCTCGTGGTCACGGCGACGGCTCAAGAAAAAGAAAACGACGCAATCAAGCCTGTGCCGCGTGACGGCGGCTGGATGAAGCGTCACGAGAGCTTCAACGAGCGAGTCAAGCAAGGCAACGTCGATCTACTGCTCATCGGCGATTCGATCACGCAAGGCTGGGAAGGTGGCGGCAAAAACGTGTGGACGAAATTCTACACGCCGCGCAACGCCGTCAATCTTGGCATCGGCGGCGATCGTACGCAGCACGTCCTCTGGCGGCTGGACAACGGCAACGTGTATGGCATTTCGCCCAAGCTGGCCGTGCTGATGATCGGCACGAACAACTCCAGCACGAACACATCAGAAGAAATCGCGGCTGGCGTGAAAGCCATCGTCGAAAAGCTCCGCACCAAATTGCCGAAAACGAAGGTGCTGGTGCTCGGCATCTTCCCGCGCGGACCTGACAACGCCAACAAGAATCGCCAGGTGAACGCGAAGGCCAACGAAATCATCGCCAAACTGCACGACGGTGAAATGGTTCACTACCTCGACATCGGCCCGAAGTTTCTCGCCGAAGACGGCACGCTGTCGAAAGAGGTCATGCCCGACCTGCTGCATCTCAACGAGAAGAGCTACACCACGTGGGCCGAATCCATCGAACCGACCGTAAAGAAATTGATGGGTGAGGAAAAGTAAGGCACATCGAACCTCCCCTCTCCCCCGCAGGGGGAGAGGGGTCGGGGGTGAGGGGCGTGTGACCCCAAGCGCCGCCCACAGATTGAAGCCAAGAGACGCACGCCCCTCACCCCCCGGCCCCCTCTCCCCGTTCCGGGGAGAGGGGGAGGATCGTTAACCATGCCATCTCCCAAATCTTTCTCCGGCCTGATCGAATTCGCCTCCGGCTTTGCCGCGCGGCCGGAGATCACTCACGTGCTGTTCGATTTCGACGGCACGTTGTCGATCATCCGCGAAGGCTGGCCGGACGTGATGGTGCCGATGTTCGTCGAAATGCTGCCGCTGCGATCCGGTGAAACCGAGGCCGAACTGCGGCAGCTTGCGTTCGAGGACATCATGCGACTCAACGGCAAGCAGACGATCTATCAGATGATGCAACTTGCCGACCGCATCCGCGAACGCGGCGGCCAGCCGCGCGAACCGCTGTGGTACAAGCACGAGTACCTCCGGCGGCTGGAGACCCGGATCGCCGCCCGCAAGACGACGCTCCGCGAGGGCGCTCGTCGCGAAAGTTGTCTCGTGCATGGCGCGTGGCCGCTACTCGAAAGACTCCGCGACCGGGGCCTCACGCTGTACCTGGCCAGTGGCACGGACATCCAGTTCGTGCGAGAAGAGGCCGCGTTACTGGGAGTCGATCAGTTTTTCGGACGTCACATTTACGGAGCGCTCGACGACTTCCAGAACTTTTCGAAAAAGATGGTGATCGACCGCCTGCTGGCCGACAACCACGTGGACGGTCAGCGGCTGCTGGCATTCGGCGACGGCTACGTCGAAATCCAGAACACAAAAGAAGTCGGTGGCCTGGCGGTCGCCGTGGCCAGCGACGAAGCGAACAACGGTTCCGGAAAGATGGACGAATGGAAGCGGCAACGGTTGCTCGGCGTCGGAGCCGACGTCGTGATCCCCGACTACCGCGACGCTGCGGCGCTGTTGGAGTGCATATTCAATTCCTTCTCGCCTCTTGGGGGACCGTCAATTTGATCGCCACTGGGCTTGCCCCAGTGGCTCGTTGGCTTCAGCGCTACTCGAATCATTAGGAGATTCCGTAGTGCAAAAGCCGTTGAACCACCCCGGCGAGCGGGGTGGCGATCAATTCGACAGTCCCCCATGGGGAGAGGGAGTCACAACACTGAAACACTTTCATGTCACAACCACAGTTGCTCGACCTGACTCAACTCCGCGTGCTCCCGCTCGCCGAGCGCAACAGCCTCTGCCGCGTCGAAGACATCCTTGTCGATCCCGATTCCCCACCGCGGCCGTGCAGTGATGCCCTTGTCACCGCCGCCAAGCAAGCGGCAGCCGACATCGTCGCGGCGCGGAAGCGCGATGCGACCGTGATGTTGATCTACGGCGCTCACCTGTTGCGGAACGGGGCGGTGTTGATTTTGGAACGGATGATGGCCAGCGGCTGGGTGACGCATCTGGCCACGAACGGTGCGGGGACGATTCACGATTGGGAATTCGCGTGGCTCGGTCGATCGACGGAAAGCGTGCGAGACAACGTCGCCACGGGAACATTCGGTACGTGGGATGAAACGGGGAGGAGCATCCACCTCGCCTTGCTATCCGGCAGCATTCGCGAGGAAGGGTACGGTCAGGCGCTCGGGCGATTCATCCACGAGGACGGCACCACGCTGCCGGAACCGGCGGAACTCGAGCGGGCCATTCGTTTCGAACTTGCCAGACCGCTGACGGCCGCTCGCGTCGATTTACTACACGCCATGCGAACGCACTTTATCGCCGCGGGACGACACGACGTGCCGCATCGCTGGAAGCACGCGTCGATTCTCGCGCAGGCGTTTCGTCTCGGAGTGCCGTTGTCGGTCCATCCTGGCATTGGGTACGACATCATCTCGAACCATCCGATGTTCAACGGGGCGGTGATCGGCCGTGCGGGGGAAGTTGATTTCCGGCTTTTCGGCAGCGCGGTCGAACGTCTCGACGGCGGCGTGGTATTGTCGATCGGCTCTGCAATCATGGGGCCGCAGGTGTTCGAGAAAAGTTTGAGCTGCGTCAACAATCTGCGGCTGCAAGACGGACGGCCGATCGTGTCCGGTCACACGATTCACGTCGTCGACCTGCAAGACGGCGGCGGCTGGGATTGGACTCAGGGCGAACCGCCGAAGACAAACCCGGCGTACTACCTGCGGTTCTGCAAGAGTTTTGCGCGGATGGGTGGCACGATGCGGTACGTGCAGTGTGACAATTTGTTGTTCGTGCAGCGTGTCTACCACGAGTTGCGTTCGCTGTGCGGCGCGTAATCCCCTCTCCCCTTCGGGGGAGAGGGTTAGGGTGAGGGGGCCAACCGTCTCTCGAAAACACTTGCGAGGAACGTTTCAGGACACGCGACCCCCTCACCCCCGACCCCTCTCCCCCGGAGGGGAGAGGGGAGAAGAA
>JACRIH010000561.1 GCA_016235885.1 Planctomycetales bacterium
CGTAGGTCAGGCTTTCCAGCCTGACCGAGCATAGCCAGACCAAGGTCCGGAATGCGTCAGGCTGGAAAGCCTGACCTACGAAATGACATGGATGTAGAACACGCCGTCGAACTGATTCGAGAAGCGAGCCTGCTCGCGTTCATCGTGGCTGCGCCGGCGCTGGTGGTGGCCATGCTGGTGGGATTCGTCAGCGGGCTGTTCCAGGGCTTGACGCAGATTCAGGATCAAACCCTGAACCTGATCCCCAAGCTCATCGCCACGACACTCGTCGTGCTGCTGCTCCTGCCTTGGTCGCTCGGACGGCTCGTGGAATACTCGACCCACCTGATCCGTGAGATCCCGTCTCTGTTTTGATAGACAACGTGGCCGATCCGCGACCGAAACGAAACTTAGCCACGGATGAAACACGGACAGGAACCAGACACCGGTCGTCGTTGATTCCAAATCTGTGTTCCATCCGTGTTTCATCCGTGGCTAGAAAAAGTTCACGCAAGCCGACTCGAAACTGCGATCCAATAGTACAACCCCAAGCCGTGCCATGCCCGACTCGAATTCGATCACGAACTTCGTGGCTGCGGCTGACTGGCTGCGCGGTGTGCCGGAGCCGTGGCTGGCGTGGGGCGTGTCGCAGTTTGTCGTCTTCGTGCTGGCGACGGCGCGGTTCGTGGGGCTGTTCGCCGTGGCTCCCGTGTTCGGGCATGTCGAAGTCCGCTGGTCGTGGCGGATCGGGCTGGCCGGGATGTTGGCGATGCTGGTCACTTCGGCCGGAATCGGCGCGGGGGCGATGTCCACTTCAGCGACGATCATGGAACTCGTCGGAATGCTTGCGGCCGAGGCAGCGATGGGCGTGGTACTCGGCCTCGGTCTCGCTGCGGTCTTCTCCGGGCTGCAACTGGCGGGACAGTTGATCGATCAGCAGACAGGGCTGGCACTCGCCGAAATCCTCAACCCAGACCTCAAAGTTTCGGGCACGGTGACAGGTCAAATGTTGTACCTGTTCGGCGTGACGATCTTTCTGCTGCTCGGTGGCCATGTGTTGGCGGTGACGGGTTTGTTGGAATCGTTTCGAGCCGTGCCTCCCGGTCACGCGGCCGTGTCGGCGTCGTTGATCGGCACGTTGCAGAACCTCGTCGGACAATCGTTCGTGCTGGCGATTCAAGTGGCGGCTCCGATCGTTGCCACGCTCGCGCTTGTGACGCTGCTCGTCGGTTGCGTCAATCGGTCGCTCCCGCAATACCCGTTGTTCGATTGGGTGTTCGGCGTCCGCGTGCTGCTGAGCTGGCTGCTGATCGGCGTCGTGGCGACGCAGTTGGCAGATGGGTTTCCGAACATGATCCGCGAGATGTTATCGAGTGTCTCCCTCTCCGCTTTGGCGCGAGGGTCGGGGTGAGAGGCGGTGTTGGAGTCCCGGCTTCAGCCGGCACCGCCTGAAGGCGGGACTCCAACGCAGAAACGCGCGGACCGCCCCTCACCCCCAACCCCTCTCCCCAAAAGGGGGTGAGGGGAGTATCGAGTTTGGAAGCTGAACAATGCACGATCGCACCGAAATACCCACACCACGTCGTCGCCGAGACGCCCGCTCACGCGGTGAAGTCGCACGCAGCCGTGACCTCACGTGGGCCGTGTTGCTGCTGGCGGTGTCGGGCGGATTGCGCTGGTTCAGTGGTGATCTGGCTTCCGACCTGGCGGTCGTAATGCGTTCGTCGCTGAGCGAACCGGCGACAACGCAGATCGACGCGCACGACGTATCGCACCGCGTGTGGCAGATGGCCGGGCTATTGTCTCGCAGTTTGCTGCCGCTGCTGATGGTCGCGATGTTAACCGCCGCCGCGGTGAACCTCGCCCAAGTTGGGTTTCTGTTTGCACGTGGAGCCGTCGCGCCGACAGCAGCGCGAGTGAGTCCGCTCGCCGGATTGCGACGACTTTTCGCGGGCGACCACTTCGTCCGAAACCTGATCGGACTGTTGAAACTCGCCACGCTCGTGACCGTGGCGACCGCGTTCATCTGGCGGCAGCTCCCCGGTTGGATGGCGATGGGGGATGTCGGATCACTGGCCACGAGTTGGGGAGACACCTTCGTCGGGTTGGCCCTGCGTCTTTCGTGCGTGCTGCTGGTGATCTCCGTGTTGGACTACGTTTACGAATGGCGGCGCTACGAGCGCGGCCTGCGCATGACGAAGCAGGAAGTGCGCGACGAGCAGCGGCAGCAGGAAGCCGACCCGCACGCTCGCCGGCAGCTTCGCGACTCGCAACGAGAGCGACTTCGCGGCCAGCCGTAGGTTGGACATTCTTGTCCGACACGGGTGACGAAAAAGATTGTCCCGCCTACGATGTCCGCCGTATGGCCGACCGTAGCTGAATTCGCAAGAATTCAACCGCACGGTTGGCAGCCAGTTGAAATACGTGGGGCACGTTTCCAACGTGCCCGTAATTCTCCGGAAAATGAGCACGATAAAATCGTGCTCCACGTAGTTTTCAACAGGCTGCCAGGGCCTGCACCCACTGAATTTTTGCGAATTCAGCTACGCCTCACGAAGTCGGTCCTCGCAGTTGGAGAACACCCATGCTGTCGCGCACGTCGTCGATTCTCGCGGTCATGCTGCTTGCTGGTCCGGTCATCGTCTTTGCCGACGGGCCGCAGGACAACATCCCCAACAATGTTCGCCGTGTCCCCGCGCTGGGAATCGAAGTTCCCGCGGAGCAGCGTGACAAGTTGCAGGCGGGCATTGATGAATTGACCAAGTCGATCCAATCGCTCGCGACCAGCAAGGACGCACGCGTGCGTGGGTTGATCCCGGACGTGGCGGTCTACCACAAGGCCGTGCATGACGCGCTCAAATACCAGGAGTTCTTCAACCCCAACGAAATCAAGATCGCCTTCGACTTGCTGGCCGAGGGGCAGCAGCGGGCGAAAGACCTCGCGGCGGGAAACGCTCCGTGGACGAAGGCCAAAGGATTGGTCGTGCGCGGTTACATTTCCAAAATCGACGGCTCGATCCAGCCGTACGGACTGGTCGTGCCCGAAAGCTACAACCCCGACGGCGGACCGCGCCATCGGCTGGACATCTGGTTCCACGGCCGCGGCGAAACGCTCAGCGAGTTGTCGTTCGTGCAGGGCCGCCGCACGCAAGTCGGCACGTTTGCCCCCGCCGACACGATCGTCCTGCACCCGTACGGCCGGTACTGCAACGCCAACAAATTCGCCGGCGAAGTCGATGTGTTCGAAGCGTTGGATTCGACCAAATCGCGATACCGAATCGACGACGATCGAATCAGTGTGCGCGGCTTTTCCATGGGCGGAGCCGCCTGCTGGCAGTTCGCTGTTCACGACGCCGACCGCTGGTTCGCGGCGAATCCGGGGGCCGGGTTCAGCGAGACGCCACAGTTCCTCAAAGTGTTTCAAAAGGAAGAACTGAAACCGACGTGGTGGGAGCAGCGGCTGTGGCGAATGTACAACTGCGACGAGTGGGCGACCAATCTCCATCACTGTCCAACCGTCGCGTACAGCGGCGAGGAGGATTCGCAGAAACAGGCGGCCGATGTGATGCAGGCGGCGCTGGCGAAGGTGGGCATTGACATGACACACATCATCGGCCCGAAAACGAAGCACGCCTACCATCCCGAAGCTCGCGACGAAGTCGCCCGGCGTCTCGACTTGCTGGCCGTGCGCGGCCGCAACCGTGTTCCATCAACCGTGAGTTTCGTTTCGCACACGCTCAAGTACAACCGCATGCACTGGGTGGCCGTGGATGGCATCGCCGAACACTGGCAATCCGCGACGGTCGAAGCTCGGCTGACCGGACCCGCTGAAGTCACTGTTACCACGCACGGAGTCACTGACCTCACGCTGGCGTTCGATTCGGGGTTCGGTCCGTTCCCGTTGGATTTCGGAATTGATGTGAAGATCGACAAACAACTCGTGGTCGGACCACAGTCAAAGTCCGACCGCTCATGGTCGATTTCTCTTCATCGTGACGGCGACAAATGGAAGGCCGGACGCCGTCCGGACGCCGGTCTCCGCAAACGGCACAACCTGCAGGGGCCGATCGACGACGCGTTCATGGATTCGTTTGTGTTCGTAAAGCCGACGGGGAAAGCGAAGCACGCCGCCGTCGGATCGTGGGCGGCGGGGGAACTCGACCGCGCGATCGAACACTGGCGGCGGCATTTCCGCGGCGAAGCACGAGTCAAACTGGACACCGAAGTCACCGACGCCGACATCGCGTCGTCCCACCTGATCTTGTGGGGTGACGCCGCCAGTAACAAGGTGCTGGCTCGCGTGATCGACAAGCTGCCGATTCGCTGGACCGACACGGTGATTCAAGCGGGCGACGGCAAGTTTGCCGCCGACCAGCACGCACTGATCGCGATCCATCCCAACCCGCTCAATCCGCAGCGGTACATCGTGCTCAACAGCAGCTTCACGTTCCGCGACTTCGCCTACCTGAACAACGCACGGCAGGTGCCGATGCTCCCCGACTGGGCGGTTGTCGATCTCCGCACGCCACCCAACGCCGTCTGGCCCGGCAAGGTTGCGAAAGCTGGCTTCTTCGGCGAGCAGTGGCAATACGTCGAGCCTCAAACGCCCTGACGCGACCGGCAGGACTTTTCTACCGTAGCCACGTTCGCCAGAACGTGGGAACACACACTCTGGCCAGCCTGTTGAAGAAACGTGGCATAGGCTTCCAGCCTGTGACGTCCGCAAAAAAAACGACAGGCTGGAAGCCTATCCCACGTTCGCAAATCATCAGGCCGTGATTTTTGTCTTCAGATTTTCGAGCACTTCGAGCGCCCTGTTCGCCGCGGCGGCGCTACCGGCGTGCTGGATGAACTTGCCGGAATCGGCCAGCGCCAACTTGGCGGCTTCAATTCCCCCCCGGCTCTGCACAAAGTCGGCCGCCACCATCATCAGATCAACGAAGTTCTGTTCGGGCGCTTGCTGCGCGGGCTTCGCCGCCGGTTTGCTCTTCGACATCGTTCGGTCTCCTTGGAAATCAGGTCGTGAAGTGTGACAGCCAACCGGCGGCCATTCGCTTGCCGATTGTTGTGCGACAGTAATGATGCCCGCTTCAACCGGCAAGTGTGCCGTGTGGTGCCAGGCGATCCACACCGACCTGCCTGTCCGAATCGCGATGGTGCGATGTCCGACAGCCTCGCATTCCATCGGGAATAATCCTTCGGCTGGCGCATCTCACAAGGCAGAGAACGTCGAACTGACCATGTCATGGCATCCACTCACCGGAGGCGTTTCATGAAAGCCACCATTGTGCTGTTGTTCGCAGTCACCCTACTGGGTTGCGGAAGCACGACATTTCGCGAGTTTCCAGCAGAGACCGCCGCCGGTGGGAAAGCCACTGCGAAAAGTCACACCGCACCACCCGGTACGGAGCTCAACGCGGAAACTACGCCCGATAAGACACCGATTGCCCAACGAAAGATCATTCAAACCGCCGATCTCTCGCTGGTCGTGAACGACTTCACGACATGGGAACAGCGGCTGGCCGAACAAGTCGCAAAGTTTAGCGGTTACATTGCGGAATCGAAGGTGGATCGCACGCAAGGCAGTCAGCGCACCGGACGCTGGGTGGTTCGAGTTCCGGTCGAGAAGTTCGACGAGTTCGTGGAGGCCACGGCGTCGGCAGGTATTCCTGAGTCGCGGCAGACGCACGCGCAAGACGTCACAGAGGTGTTCGTTGACTTGCAGACTCGTCTGGTCAACAAGCGCGAGATCGAGCGCCGGATCGTGCAGTTGCTGGAAAACCACAGTGGCGACATCAAAGACGTTCTCTCCGTCGAAGCCGAACTCGGCCGGGTGCGGGAGGAGATCGAACGGACCGAGGCACGACTCAATTACCTGACGCACCAGACTGAACTCACCACGGTCACGATCACCGCCCGCGAGCAACAGGCGTATGTGCCACCGCAGGCCCCAAGATTCGTCTCCCGGATCGGGCAAGTGTGGTCCGACTCGTTACGGACGATGATGCAGTTCGGCCGGGGATTCGTTTTGTTTGCCGTGGCGGTAGGCCCGTGGTTGTTCCTGCTCGCGATTCTGGTCAGCCCACTCGTCGCGTATCTCCGCCGACGGATGAAGCGAACGATCTTCCTGCCTCAGTAGCTGAAGGTCGGACCAATACCTGACAGAAAAAAGGCCACGGATGAAACACTGATCGAACACGGACCACTGACTCGGGGGGTCAAATCCGTGTTTCATCCGTGTTCCATCCGTGGCTCATTCCTGTCGGATTATTTCGCCGCCTGCTGAGCCACCTCCGGTGGCTTCGGTGGGTCGAACGATTTGACGAGTGTTCCGTTTTCGCCGTTCCAAATCCGAAGCGTCCCATCCTGGCCGCCGGCGATCACGAGTTTGTCGGCGTCCTTGAGTTCGTTCACCCACGCGGTCGCGGCGTACATGTAGTCGGTCGATCCGGCGAAGCTGCGGAAATTGTTGCCGTTGTCTGCCTGATGGAATCGCACGGTCTTGTCGCCCGAGCAACTCACGATTTGATTGAAATAGGCAGCACCGCGGCCAAGGTATTGGATCGACGTCACCTGCTTCGTAAAACCCTGAATCGTCCGCTGCTGCTCGCCGGTTTCCACGTCCCAAATTTTGATGACGTTGTCGGCACCTGCACTGGCGATGATCTTGGCGTCGGGACGCATCGTCACGTCGAGCACGTGGTGCGTGTGTCCCTCGAACTGCTTGATCGGCTTGCCAGTCGCGATGTCGATCAGCTTGACAAACTTGTCCGCCGCACCCGTCACCAGCAACTTGCCGTCGCGGGAAAACTCCATGCCGTACACGGTGTCGCTGTGGACGTCGGTCAGGTTCTTGATCAGAGTTTGTGGTCCCACGTTCCAGAACGTGACTTCGCCGCTGCGCGACGGGTCGCCACCACCGGTCGCCAGCACGGCCCCGTCGGGGCTGAACGCCAGGCTCAACACGCGGCTCACGAACGGCGAATCGCCCACTTCGAGCGGCGTTTCCTTTTTCGGGCCGAGCGTTCCCGCCAGCGCCCACGCCGGACGCAGATTCCACACTTTGGCAGTCTGATCGGCCGAACCGGAGACCAGCAGCTTGTTCGTCGTGTAGGCCAGCGAAACCACCGGACCGGCGTGACCGGCGAGCAGGTCGAGTGGTACTCCGGTCGTCGCATCCCACGTGTGAATCAGTCCATCGTCGCCCGCCGTGGCCAATTCCTTGCCATCGCGAGAAAATGCGATGGCGCGGATCGGCTTCTCTTTCGCGGTCGCAGCATCCTTCATTCCCTTGGCCGATTCTTCGCGCTGCTTTTGCGCGGCCGTGGCGGCTTCGAGCGTCGCCTTCGCCTTCACGACCCCTTCCGCCGCGATCTTCACCGCCGTATCGGCGCGGGTGATTGCTTCGGCCGCGCGAGTCACGTCGTCGACCGCATTCTTCGCGGCCGCGGTGGCATCATCGGCCACCTTCTGAGCGTCGGTGTACGCCTTCTGCAAGGCGGCGTCATCTTTCTTCGCATCGGCGGCAGTCTTCGCGGCCACGGCCTTGTCGGTGGCTTCCTTCGCCTTGGCCGCCATTTCGGTGGATGTCTTTTCGGCCGCCACTTTGGCTTCGTTCGCCTTCTTCTGCGCGTCGGTCTTCTCGGTCGAATTCTTCTCCGCAACCGGCACGGCGGCGGTGGCAGCAGTGACCACGTTCTTCGCGTCATTCACATCAAAATCCGATCGAGCGGCCTGCCGTTGAGCCGTCAGGTCGCCTCGCAGTTCGGCAACTTGCTGGCCGTTGGCCGCATTCCACAATCTGGCCGTGTTGTTCGCACTGGCCGACGCGATGAACAGCGCGTCCGGCCGCACGGCGATGGATGTGACCGGTCCGCCGTGAGCCATCTGCCGCACCATGTTGCCATTCGTCAGATCCCACACCCGCACCGAGCCGTCTTCGCTGCCCGACACGATCTGCGTTGGAGCATTCGAAATCGCCGCGACCGCATTCACTGGACCGGTATGTCCGGCGAGTTGTCGTACAACCGCCAGAGACCACGACCGCACCGTTTTGTCGGCTGACGACGAAACCACGACGGTTCCCTTTTCGCCCGCGACGGCGAGTGCTTCCACCGCGCCCGCGTGTTCGAGGAACAATTGTTCGACCAATCCCGTTGCCAGATTGAATGCCAGCACCTGATTGTTGGCCGATCCAGCGAGCACTCGCAAATTGTCTCCGGTGAACGTGACGCTCTTGACCGGCGCCGTGAACCCCGCGAAATCGGTCTTCGGACCGGCAGCACCGTTGCTCGCGTTCCAGATCTTCACGAGATTGTTTTCACCCGCCGTTGCGAGCCACTGCCCATCAGCGCTTTGGGCGAGATCGTGAATCGGAGCGCCGTGAGTTGCCGCGAACGCCTGCGCTCCAGTCGCTGTGACGAACCGCCGCGCGGTCCCGTCGAGCGACGACGTGAAGATTGCATCACCGGCCGCGTTGTACGACAGACCGGTGATCGCCATCGTGTGTCCAACCGCTGCCAGCCGTTCGATGTGCAGCGGCAACAACGTGAGCGACTTGTCGGCTGACGACACGATCACATTCGTCGGCGCTGTGCCAAACGAGACGGCTGCCAGACCCTTGGCGATCGGCAGCGATTCGAGCAAGGCCCCGGTCGCCGCATCCCACACAATGGCTGCATTGTCGGCACCACCAGTGACGAGTCGCAGATTGTCCGCCGAGAAGTTGAGCGACTTGATCGCCGCCGCGTGACCAGCCAGTGTGAACAGCAACTTGCCGTCGAGCTGATAGAGTTTGAGATTGGTCTGATCCGTCCCGCTGGCGGCGAACTTGGCGCCGTCGCGACTGAGAGCCAATGCCGTCACTGGCTGACCGTGCGGGAAGGACGCCGCTTGTGTTCCGTTGGCCGGATTCCAAGTGCGGATCGTGGCGTCAGCCGACGCCGAAATCACGACCGAACCGTTCGGATGGAATGCCACGCCGCTGATCGCTCCGGTGTGACCCGCGCAGTTCGCGAGTTCCTTGGCATCGGCCACGTTCCACAACTTGAGTGAATTGTCCGCCGCGCCGGAGACCACTTGCTGCCCATTCGGATGGAACGCGACAGCCGTCACCGTGTTCGTATGCACCGCGAACTTGGCCAGCTCTTTCCCGTCGGCCAGATTCCAAACCCGCGCCGTCTTGTCCGCCGATCCGGAAACGATCGCCAGATTGTCGACTCGAAACGCGATCGCCGTCACCGGACCTTCATGTCCCGGCAACGCCTTCACGACGTTGCCCGTCGCAATGTCGCGCACGATGATCGCCGGCTTTGCTTCGGCAACGCCCGCCGAAGCGTGCAGCTTGCCGTCCGGGCTGACCGCCACCACCGCGGCCGGAGCACCATTGTCACCGGCGAAGGCCCGACCCGCCGGGTCGGCGACATCGAGCTTCCAAAACGCGACGCGACCATCTCCAAAACCGGTGGCCGCTTGATTTCCGTTCGCGTGCAACGCGACCGATTCCACGTTTGCCGGTCCGGCGGTGATCGTCGCGACAACTTGTCCCGTGGCCACATCCCACACCCGCGTCGTCTTGTCGGCCGATCCGCTCACCAGCCGGGCGCTGTTCGCGCTGAACGCCACGCTGGTGATGGCTCCGGTGTGACCGGCGAGCGCCTTCGCGACTTGACCAGTCGCCAGGTCGATCAACGTCACCTTGCCGTCCGCTTCACCGAGCGCGAGCAACTTCTTGTCGGGGCTGACTCGCACGGCGAGCACGGGCGCGGCCGGAGTGGACAGCGTTTTCGTGGGGGATGCCGTCGAGAACTCCCAGACACGCAGCAGATTGTCCGCGCCGGCTGTGACGAGCTTCGTCCCGTCCGGTGTGACCGCGACGCCATTCAACGGCGACGGTGCATCAATCCGCGAAAGCAAAGCCCCATCGATCGGGTTCCACACGCGGACCGACTTGTCGTGCGACGAAGAGAGAAGTTTTGTCCCGTCCGGTGAGAATGTCAGACCCGAAACCAAGGCCGTGTGTCCAACGAGAGATTTCGCCGCCTGACCGTTTTCGAGGTTCCACACTTTGACTGAGAAATCGGCGGAGGCCGTTGCGAGCCACTTGTTGTCCGGAGAGACCGCCACCGCCGCGACTGAGCCAGTCGATGCGGCCAGATTGAACTTCTGCACGTTCAGCGGACGGTTCCACAGCTTCACTTCGCGGAACCCGGCTGACGCCAGTGTTCGTCCGTCCGGACTGAATGTCAGCGCGTGGACGAAGTCGCGGTGCGACGCACCCGCTTCGTACATCGGCTTGCCGTTGTGCTGAATCGCCAGCAGCGCCGGGTCGGTCAGTTCGGCCACCGTGTCGCCCGAGGGGATGTGGTAGACCGTAATTCGATTTGCCCGACCACACGCGACGTACTGCCCATCTGACGACAATGCCACGCTAAAAATCGGATTGAACCCCTTCGGCAACGGCTGCCACAGAATCGTCTTGTCGGTCATGCCCGAACCCGGCGTGGCGCCTTCGAGAATCCACTGCTTCAGAATGCCGAGTTCCTTGGGCGTGAGCGCCTTGGCTTCGACCTTGTTTGGGAGCGGCGGCATTGCCGGCTGCTTGGCCCGCGACGCGACGAGGTACAGCAGGCTCTTGTCCGGATCCTTCGCGACAATCGACATGCCGCGCTTGCCACCCTTGAGGATCCCCTTGTGGTCTTCCAGATTCAGACCGTTCTCGGTGATCGCCACGTTGTGACATGACACGCAGTTCGCGTCGAGGATCGGGTACACGTCCTTCTCGAAATCGACCGGCCGACCGAGATTCACGGCTTCCGGCGTGATCGCCCCGGCCGCAGGTTTGGCTTCCTGAGCCACGATTGGCGAACAGAAGGTCGCGAGGACAACGAACGGGACAAACAACTTCAATGTGAATCGCATGGCGGGAACCCTCGGTGTTGACGTTGGGTTGAATGGGGCGGGAGGTTAACGAAACGGTTCGCGCGGTGGGTCTCGCTGCGCTCGACCCACCCTACTGCTATTTCTGCACGTTGATGGCGAGCGGTTGATCGACTTCGGCTGGACCACCAAAATCCATCTTGGCACGGACGACCATGTTGGCGAGTTGTCCTTCGGTGGCATCTGCGGCCGCGGTGACGACGATCGTCCCCTCGTTCTTGTCGGCGGGGATGACGACTTCGGGAGCGGTGACCCCCACCACACCCGGAGGCAATGGCAGCGACAAAGTCATGGGACCGACGAATCCGTTGGCTCGGGTCACAGTCACTTTCACTTCGACGGTCGCACCGCGTTTGACCGCGCCGCCATTGGCAGGTGCCACGGCGAGCGTTCCCGGTCCGGGCTTCACGACGAGCGTGACGGTCGTTGCGGGAACCAGGACGTTCACGTTCGCAGGCTTGGAGACGTTGGCGGTGTCGGTCGCTTTCTTGTCCGCTGCAGCCTTGGCGGCAGTGGCGGCGGTCAATTTTGCGACAGCCTCAGCGGCGGCTTTGTCGGCGGCGGCTTTCTCGTCCACGGCCGTCTTGGCCAACGCGGCGGTATCGGTGGCCGTTTTGTCAGCGATCACTTTGGCATCAGCCGCTTTCTTCGCAGCGTCAGCAGTGTCGACGGCTTTCTTGTCCGACGCGACTTTCGCATCAGCGGATTTTTTCGCGGCATCGGTCGCGTCGGCGGCTTTCTTGTCAGCGATTACCTTGGCATCGGCGGCTTTCTTGGCAGCCGCGGTCGCGTCGGCGGCAACCTTGTCGGCAGCGACCTTCGCGTCGGCGAGAGCCTTGTCGTTCGCATTGCCATCGGAGTCGGCCTTGGCTTTCACGGCCTTTTCGGTCGCGGCCTTCGCAGCGACATCGGCATCGGTGGCCGCCTTGTCGGCTTTCACTTTTTCATCGGCGGCGACCTTCGCTGCCGCGTCGGTGTCGGTGGCCGCTTTGTCCGCGATCACTTTGGCGTCGGCTGCGGCCTTCGCGGCGGTGGCCGCTTCGGTCGTGACTTTGTCCGCGGCGACTTTCGCATCGGTGGCCGTCTTGGCAACGGCGGCAGAGTCGGTCACCTTCTTCGCCGCGGCAGCGACGACTTCCTTCGCTTTCTTATCCGCCTCCGTGGCATCGGTCGCCGCTTTGTCGGTGACAACCTTTTCTGCCGTGGCCTTCGCGGCCGCTTCGGGGTTGCGGCTGTACGAAATCTGGCCCGCCCCTTGGAGCAACAACGTGTACGTTCCCGGCGCGACGTTGTTTTGCACGAACACGCGATACACGGCCGAGTCGGCACCCTTGTTGATCGGTTTGTTCTCAACTTGCACGTTCGCGGGCGGGGTGAGGAACGTCAGCGTGACGTTGTTGTCGAATCCGTTTCGCTTGAGCAGCTTGACCGGAATCAAAACCTGCCGGCTTTGATTCACTTCAAACCGTGCGGGCCCCTCGGCCACGAGTTGCAGGTAGGCCGCTTCCTTTTGCACCGACAGCATGAGCGACCGGGCGAGGCGTGAGACGGCCGGTTGAATCTGACCATTCACATTGCCACCCTGCCACACAATGGTCGCAGCTCTTGCATCGTGGGCGACGTCCTTTGCAGCCTGCTGCCTCGCGGTCTGAGCCGCTGTCACAGCGGCCAGCGCGGCGGCAACCTTCTGATCTCCGGCGGCCTTGGCATCGACGGCCGCTTTCGCCGTCACAGCGGCTTTTGCGGCGACATCGTCGGCAGTCTTCTTGGCATTTTGGAGAGTCGCGTTGTTTGCATCCTTGTCGAGCGTTTCCTTCGCCTTCGCCGCGTTATCGACGGCGACCTTCGCGGCGGCGGCGGTGTCGACCACGGCCTTGTCGAGCGGCGGCAGCGTTGCGACAGCGGCCTTGTGAGCCGCTTCCGCATCGGCCAGCGCCTTCACAGCGGCCGCGTTGTCAATTTTCGTTTTGCCGATGATGCGGATGGGGCCCGCCCATTCGACGGCTTGATCGGTCGAAGTGATCGTCAGTGCGGCGATGTTTTGCCCAGTGCCGAGGCTCGCGCCCAGACACGTGACACCGGCGGGAAGCCCTTCGACGACGACGTCAATCGGTCCCGTGTACCCGTCGCGACGATAGGCCATCACGTTGACTTGCAGGTTGTCGCCGCGTCGCAGATTGAGCGTGAACGGAGACGAGAGCGTGGCCGGGTCAACCGTCGGAAACGGAGCCAGCACCGCCAACCGGAAGTCAGGCGTTTCCTTGCGAATCGACAAGCGGTACACGAGGCGCGGGTCACCGCGGCTCTCGAAGAACCGGTCACGCACGACCACGCGATACGTCGCGTCGGCTCCGGCAGTGAATCGGAAGATCGGATCATCGGAAGTGGTGTTGAACAATGTGCCGCCGATGTTCAGCGGGTTGTCATCCTGTGCCGTCAGGCGGTTCGCGGTCTCTTCTCCCTTGGCGTCTTTCGCGACCTGTTCGATGGCGAATTGTGGGTCCGCGCCGGAACCGGTCCGTTCGCCAAACACTTCGACCCAAAACACGTCGCCCGCTTTCGCGTCGAACGAAAAATAATCGATGTCGCCGCGTGCCTGGAATTGGCCGGTAAGTTCGCTCGGCACCACAATCTTCTGCGATTGAGCCGGCTTGTCGTTCGGTTCCGTTTCCACTGCGACAGGCCCGGAGGCAAAGAAAATGGTCACCGGGTTTGATGCTCCGGCGGGCGAGTTCAATGTGTACGAGATACCGTCGTCGCCCCCTTCGGCCGGCGAGGCGGGATCGGCCGCCTGCTGCACCGTGGGATCGGCCGGCAATGCGATTTGCACTTTGATCTGGTCCAGAGCCTTGCTCGCGGACTTGAACGCCGACGGCTGGCCGCCCGGTAGGT
The DNA here is from genome assembly GCA_016235885.1 of Planctomycetales bacterium. Taxonomy (GTDB): domain Bacteria; phylum Planctomycetota; class Planctomycetia; order Planctomycetales; family Planctomycetaceae; genus JACRIH01. Next base: position 13,810 of record JACRIH010000561.1, read on the forward strand.
TGCGGCCGTAGATCGTGTACTCGGTCGTGGTGCCTGCCAGTCCCGAAGCGGGAACGACGAAGTCGATGTGCGGGCCGACGTGGAGCGAGAGCCGGTAAAAGTGATCGTTGCTACCACCGTAGGTCAGGTCGTACACCCTCACGAAGTAGTCGCCGTCAGCCGGCAGCGTGAAGTCAAGCAGCGCGTCGCGTCGCAGGTTGTTATGCGCCGTCGCCAGCTTCCGTCCCGCCGCATTGTACAATTCAAGAGTGGCATCCAATCGCGAATCGATCCGTGATGCGCGGCAATCGGCCAGCACGCGCTGTCCCGCTTTGCCGACAAACTTGAAGTAATCCAGATCGGTCGCACCGTTCGAGCGGCCGTTGATGACGTTGTTGATCTCGACCGGAGTTGCCGTCTTCACGTCGTTGTTGGGCTCGACCTCCGCAATCTCCTTCCGATCCCCCACGACGAAGCAGCGAGGATTGCTCAAGCCGTACATCCCGATGGCTCGCAGATCGTACACTCCTGGCGGAACGTCGGCGGCGACCGTGACGGCGAACTGGCCGCTTAGCGGCTGCATGGCCGCGTCGAGTTTTGGTTTGGCAGTGATGCCGGGGTGCGAAAACGTCAACTTGAATGTCTCTTCGAGGTCCACGCCGTTGGCGATTGAGACGTCAACCGACGTCCCCTTCTGACCCCCAAGTGGGAAGATCGAGAAGACGCGGTTGGTTGGAAGTTGCTGCGCGAAGGCATCGCTGGCGGACGTCAGCCAACAACCCCCCAGCAACAGCAAGACAGCCAGTCGAGTCGTAACGAATCGTCGAGCACAAAAGCGATTTCGTTGCATGAGCCGGTTCCCTCCTCAATCAATCGAGTTGGTTTGCGAACCTGTAAAGCCTCAACACCTGGGCAAGCCGTGCGTATCGTAACGACACGGAAAGACGGTCGCCAAGTGAAGAGCCGTTCGGTAACTCTTCCGTCCAAGGTTTCCCGTGACCGGTGCCAGTTATGCCAATCGAGCCGACCGAGGTCGGTGGGTTGGGTTACTGAATCAGGTGGGTGGTTTTGGTGGGACAGGTTCACAAAGTCGTTGAAACTTTGGAAGTCTGTGTCTTGAGGATTGCATCAACTGAAACCCCACGGCGAACCGTGGGGTTTCGATGTCAGGCAGGAAATGTGATCCGGCCGGATTAGTGATTGAACAAGAACTCCTTGGTGTTGACCAAGGCCCACACGATGTCTTCGTAGGCCACTTTCTTGTTCGCTTCGTTCTTCTTGATGTGGGCCAGTGCGATCTGCAATTCGTCCGCCACAGGATCGCGCGAATAGACCCAGCGATACAGTTCCTTGATCCGTTCCTCGTCCGGGCGCTCCTTCTCGTTCGCGAGCAATGCCGCGCGACCGGTGCCACTCGAAATCTTTCCCTGCACTTCTGAGCTGTTCAGCAGATGCAGACTCTGCGCGAGATTTGCTTCCGATGACCGTTCGCACTCACAAGCAGTGTCCCCTTGTGGTTGGCCGAAAACTTTGAGGAAGTACGGCCCCACTGCGGGATCGGGGAGTTGCAACGCATTGGTTCCGGCCGGGAGACCACCGTAACCCTGTGTCGTCGCGGTGACGAGATGCAGCGCATCGTACAACACTTCTGCTTTCATGCGTCGCGGGTAGTACCGCGAAAAGTTTTGCTTGTCCTTCAGGTTGTAGTCGTTTGGAAGAGAACTGAGTTGATACGTGTTCGATTTGCAAATCGTGCGCACGAGGTTTTTGAGATCAAACCCGCTGGTGATGAAGTGCTGGGCGAGGGCGTTCAGCAACTCCGGATTCGACGGCGGGTTGGTGGCCCGCATGTCGTCTTCCGGTTCGACAATGCCGCGGTCGAAGAAGTGCTTCCAGTAACGATTGGACACCGCGTAAGCGAAAAATGGATTCTCCTTCGACGACATCCAGTCCACCAAGAAATGTCGTGGATCACGATCCGCTGCGATGTCCAATGCGGGCGAGCCAAGGCCAGTCGGCTTGAGGCTGTTTCCCGACCGTGGGTTCTGTGCGGTGGCTGCCCCTTCGTTGTGGAAGACACGCTGCTCGCGTGGGCTATCGCCATTCTTTTTGCCGACGCGACTGAAGAAAGCCGAGAAACCGTAGTAGTCGTCCTGGCTCCACTTCTCGAATGGATGGTGATGACAGCGAGCACATTGAATACGGAGACCGAGGAAGAGTTGTGCCGTGTCTTCGACCTGTTCGTTCGTTTGCGCCACTTCGCGGAACCATGTGACCGGCGGGTTGGACTTCAGGTCGCCAGACGCCGTCAGGACTTCGCGTACGAATTGATCGTACGGTTTGTTCTCGTACAGGCTGTCGCGAATCCACGCGTGAAACGCATAGTTGCCGCGGGTGTCATCCGGTTGCCGCTTCTTGTTGCGAAGGACGAGACTCCACTTGTTTGCAAACAGGTCGGCGTACTCGGGACTGTCCACGAGTGCGTCGATGAGTTTGTCACGCTTCGCCGGGTCGGCGTCCGCAAGGAACGCGCGGACTTCTGCTTCCGTTGGCAACTTGCCGGTGATGTCGATGGAGACCCGGCGGACAAACGTCGCGTCGTCGCAGATCGCTGACGGTGGGATGCCAAGCAGTTTCAACTTGTTGAGCACCGCCGTGTCGATGAAGTTCTTCGGCGACGCGATATTCCCCAAGTCGGCTCCCAGCGGAACGGTCGCACGGAAGGTCGAAACCTGGCCCTGATACCGAGCCATGATCGCGACTTCGCCAGCGAGGTCGAGCGTCTTCACGAGTGCGCTCGTCGTGACTTCGGCCATTTCGGTGTCGTTCGGTTCATACAGCGCCATGCGGGTGACGTCTTCCGTCGAACCGTCGCTGTAGATGGCCAGCGTGGTGATCTGTTGGTCGGCTCCGCGATCCATCACGCGCCCTTCCGGGTAACACTTGATTCCGGTCACAACCGGATCCTTCGCGCTTCCGTACGGGGTGCCCTGTTCAATCCAGCGGGCGACGAGACGGTATTCGTAGCTCTCCACTTCCATGCGCTTGCCACCACCGTGCGGGGATTTGCCGACCGGCTTGGTCAGCAACAGGCTCTGACCGGGCGAGCCAGGAAACAGCCGCCGACCGCGAGCTTCCTTCACGAGACATTCGTAGTCTTCATCGGGGTAGAATCCCAGCAGCGACAACTTGAACCCATTCTGGCCGCTCGACTTTCCGTGGCATCCGCCGCTGTTGCAGCCGAGTTTCGTGAAGATTGGGACGACCTGGTTGGTGAAATTGATGGGGATGTCTTGTGCCATGCCGATCACATTGGCCACGATGGTCGCCGTGGCTCCGGCAGCGTCCTTGGCCGTGATCGTCACCGCACCATCCTTCACCGGCGTGACCATTCCCGTCGCGTCGATGTTCACCTGCCCCGCCGGTTCGGCGGTGAAGGTGACTTTCCGCGTGTGGTCTCTCAGTTGGCCCGACGAGTACACGCCGGTGACAAACAACTGTTGACGGCCGTCACGACCTCGAATGGTGAACCCCTTCGAATCGATATTCGGTTCGACCTTCAGGCTTTGAAGTGAGCCTGGGTCTCCCAATCCCTTGGGCTTGGCGGGTGCCTGCTGAGCTTGAGTCGTTCCGACCCAGAACAGCGACGCGGTCAACACAATGGCCAGTTTCCGCAGCGAGCAATTCCGCATAATGACCCCCTTCAAGAAGAGGAGTGGTTGGGCAAACTGAGTCGACTTTCATGAAATATCAGCAACCGAGCATATCAGCGGTCTCGGATTGATGCAATAAGTGCTGTCCGGGTGGGATGCAGTGGGTGTCAGGTTGAGTCGGGTGGGATGCAGCAATCTCGGAAGGCGGTGTGGTCTCTTCGTCCGAGGCGTCTGCTCGTTCTTACAAGCCGCAATTCAACGTCTTTGGCGGGGCAACGTCAGGCAGGTGGGAAAAATGGTCGCGACTGGACTCGAACCAGTGACCTCTGCCATGTGAGGGCAGCGCTCTAACCA
>JACRIH010000562.1 GCA_016235885.1 Planctomycetales bacterium
GGCGAGCCGGTTTCTGGCGGAATATCCGTGGGCGGCCGAGGCCGAGTACGTGTGGAGCGGAAAGCACACCGTTTTCGCCGAAGAATTGGAGATGAATGATCAGACGAGCGAGATCGAATTGCGACCATTCGCGCTAATCATGCGTCGTGGCAAGGAAGCGACCGACGACCCGATCACGGTCGTGTGCGAATCGGCGCGGCTGACGTTCGCCGAGGAATTCGACCGGTCGAACCCCAAGCTTGGTCGCGTGATCGGCGCCGTGCTGTCGGGCGAAGTCCGTGTGCGGGGCGCGAACGGGTTGGCGATCAACACCCGCAACGTGGTCTTCCAAGAATCGTCGCTACGAGTGTGGAGCGACCATCCGCTGACGTTTGCGTCGGGACAGAACCGCGGGTCAGCACTCGGTCTGGAGATGGAACTCATCCCCCTGCGTGGGACGCACGACGAAGACAAACCGGCGGTCGAGGGCGTTCGAACTGTGCGTCTGCGTCGCAACGTGGACATGGTCCTGCGCCGCGAAACAAAGCAGGCCAGCGGCCCGCCGCAGGTCGAAAACGCGCACGTGACGAGCGCGGGGAGTTTCGAGTTCAACCTCGAAACGCTCGTGGCCAGCTTTCAGGATCAGGTGCATGTCGAGCGGTTGACCGCGACGGGATCGCCCGATCACATCACGTGCGATCTGCTGCGGATCGTGTTCGAGCAGGCAGTTGCCGCAATTACTGGCACGACATCCCAACCTGTGAATCAGCCACCCGCCCCGCGTGCAGACGCGCTGATGCCGGATCTCGGATCGCTCGTCTTCCGACGGATGTGGGCGGAGGGAAAGGAGGTCACGCTGACCGCCGAGCAGAGACAGTTCTCGGCGACGATGCGCGATCTCACGTACGACGCACAGACTCGTGTTGTCGTGTTGTCCGATGCCAACGGCGTGAAAGTGTTTCAAGGCCCGAACGAACTTCGCTGTCCCGAGATCGCCTTGGTACATGCCGAATCGGGGGACATCGACAGACTGGTTTGCCGTGGGGCCGGATGGTTGGAAAGCCGGCAGCCCGATTCCGGTCGATTGAACTTCGCCGCGGAATGGACGAAGGAACTGCGGCGAACACCCGATGCCGAAACGAAACTCGATCTGCTCGAATTCGAAGGGCATGCCAAGCTCCGTCAACCGGGTCGGATGATCCTCTCCGGCGACTTGATCAAGGCGTGGGTCACGCCAGGCGGCGAGAAATCACTCGCAACCGAATCGTCATCGAATCCGAACGCCGATCCCGTCTCGCAAGTCCGGCTGGAGCGAGTCGTCGCCCTGAAGAATGTGGAATTCAACAGCCCGCAACTTGCCGGGACCACCGAGCGGTTGGAGATCGCGATCGAGGATGGCGATGTCTCTGTGCGTCCAACGTCGAAGGTCGTGGTGCCAAAGCTCTCGCGTGATCGATTGATGGTCAGTACCTGGCCGCAGCAGCGCGTCGTGACAGGAAACGCCCCACCGAGCCGACCGCTGCCGCGAGCTGATTCTTCAACATATTCCACGCTCAATACTCGCCAATCGGCGGTCAGCAGTCAGCGATCCGGCCTCATGCAAGTGCCACCTGATCCGACTCGCTTGCCCACCAAGCCTGCGGGCCAGCGAACGAGCCGGCCGATGGATTCGCGATCCCGTGCGGTGTCGGTGGCACCGGTTCGCACAGTGACAAAGGATTCAGGCGATTCCAACCGAGACATTCAGACTGTTGCCAACGAAGTGGCTACCAAACCGTCGCGACGACCTCTTGAAGTTGCCGCTGATGTCATTCGGGTGCGCGTCGTGCGTGGTCCCGACAGTCGTGGCGAAGACCAGTACGATGTGGCGGAAGTCTGGAACGAGGGGCATGTGTACATCCAGCAGACGCGCGATGACGGATCGCCGCCGCTTCAATCGCGCGGCGACAAATTGCACCTGCAAAACATTTCGGAGACCGAACAGATCGTGCGGATCGACGGCAATCCTGCCACGATCGAGGACCGTGGACTGCGGATCGAGGGGAAGCAGGTGCATCTCGATCGCGGCAAGAACCTCGCCTGGGTCGAAGGGGCGGGTCGGCTGCGAATACTTGTGAGCAAATCGCTCGACGGTCAGCCGGTCCCAGCACCGCAGCCGCTGAATGTTACGTGGCAGGAAAAGATGACCTTCGACGGCGACGTCGCGAAATTCTTCAGCAATGTGGTGGCATCGCAGAAGGATGATCGCACTCGCAGCGAGATGAAGTGCCAGGAAATGCACGCGTTCTTTTCGCGGCGGGTTTCGTTCACCGAGGAACAATCGGATGCGGGCGAACCGGAAATCCAACGCATCGTGTGCCTCGAAAATGTGGACGTCAAGAACGAGGAGGTCGAGGGGACCAAGCTGATGAGCGTGCGACGCGGTCACGTTTGGGAATTCACACTGGAGCCGGTCACGGGCGTCACGACGGCGCACGGACCGGGGTATCTCACGGTGTGGTCTCGCGGACGTGGAAACAGCGCGGGGCTGTCGCCGACTGCCACCGTGCGAGCCAATCAATCCCTCTCGTCCGACAACGCCGAATGGGAATACATTCGGATCGACTTCGCGGGACAAATGGCCGGCAACTCGCGCGACCAGTTCACCACGTTCCGCGATCGCGTCCGGATCGTGTCCGGCCCCGTCAGTCGCCCCAACGACGTCGTGGATGGCGACGCACTGCCGCGTCACGGTGGTAAGATGCAATGCAACGTACTCGAAGTCACACAGACTCGACCCACCAGCACCCAACCGGGTTTCATCCAACTCCGTGGCAGTGGGAATGCTCGGCTGGAGGGACGCTCCGATCGCACCGGGTCAGCGGTGTTCAGTGCGCTGGCCGACAACATCAGCTTCGATCAGTCGAAGGGTCTGTACACGCTCTGGTCGCAGGGGCGTAACAAAGCCACGATCTGGCGCGAATCACAACTCGGCGGATCGCGCAGCGGAGCTCCGGCACAGCGGATCGAATTCAACCCCGTGCTGAACGAACTGCGCGTGGACAAGGGGACGGGATTGTTTGGAGTGGAGTGACGGGCGAGGTTGGTGGATCGCCGAATCCGTCGTTGTCTCGGTCGACGATTTACGATCGACCATCCACGATTCTCATCGCTGACCATCCAGTCCTCGCGGCGTTTGGCTCACCAGTTCGTAGACATCCAATCCCGCCTGATCGTCGCCCAGGAGCCATTCGAGCTGGCCAAGGTAGGCCGGCGTGTTTTTGAACATCTCGCGAGTCATCCACGTTCGATCGACGACGCAGTAACGAACGCCGTGTTGACGCAGCAGTTCCAGCCCGTGCAAGTGGCCTGGGAGTTGGTTGAGTTCTCGTTTGAGTTCCAAAAACGACTCTGGAAAGTACCCCGAATAGCCGTTGACGATCGGCCGGTGATGCCACAGTTGCCAATACATGGCGACGGTCGTGGGCTGGTAATGATCGGCCATCGTTCCCTGTGGGAACGGCAGGTGCGCAAGCACGGTGTCTGGCGGCGTGCCATTTTTCACCCAGTTGATCCAGGCGAAATTGCGTTCGAGGCTCGGCATCTCGAAGAGTTTTTGAGTCGGGGGTCGGACCTCGGCCACGGCGATGGTTCCGCACACAGCGACGAAGAGCACCCGCAGCGCAGGGCGACATGCCACGCCAAATATCAACCGCGGATTGCGCTTGGCTGGCGGCTCCTCATGTGGCATAGCGTTGCGACGCCGACCAAATGTGAGCAGGGAGTGCAACCCGATCGCCGCCAAGAACGCGACCAGCAGTTGAGCGATGACCGCGTAACGGAAGACGTTTCGCACATGGGCATATCCAGGGACGTATTCGCGCAGCCAGTCGTACGGCACCCAGCCGCTGATTTCCAATTTGGGCCCCATCGACAGGTCCACGCTAAGCAACAGCATCACGGCGCACAGCACGGTGATGCCTCGACGGCGGCGATGCCACAATCCGGTCGCCAGACCGATCAGTGCCAGGCAAACTTTGACCGTACCGGGAGAGAGCATCCAGAACTTTCCATTGCCTTCGCGGAGATCGTGAGAAGGGAAAAGCTCGGGCCACGGCGTCGCGGTGTAATAGCTCAGTTCGGCGGACAGATTGTCCACCTGCTGACGTCCCCGCATGAAATCGTGCTCCCGTGCCATGCGACGTTGCACAGAGACCTCGGGCCAGACGAGGACCAGCGCTACGGCCGCGCCCGACAGCAGCCCAACCCACATTCGCCAGCAGAATGCCTTGTGCAGCAGGATCAACCAGCCACACAGAATCAGCAGGACTCCGAGAAACAATCCGTAATGGGTACACAGCAGGTAGGTGACAGCGCTCGCCAAGCCGATAAGCAATCCCCGACGAATCGACGGTCGCTGCGAAAAGGCCAGCAGCGCGTGCAACGTCCAGACAATTCCGCAAAGTGGTACCAACTGGATCACTCCCAGTTGCCAATGCACGAACGGCAGCATTTCGACCATCGCTCCACCCAACAGCGATGGCAGCCAGCGCAGTCGAAGCCACCGCAACAATCGGCAGGTCGTCCAACCGTTGAGTGTGAGGGAGATCAACAAGACCGCGTTGTAGGCACTGGCCGGAGTGGTCATCCACCAAACGGGCGCGGCGACCATCCCCGAGATGGCCAGCGGCTCAGAGAAGGCAAACGCGTCCGGGGTGGGATGAAAAATGGGGGCATCCCAATAGCCGAAACCGCTGTGACCCAGACGGTCCACGTTCCACCCGATCGTCCACAAATTGAACAGCGGGACGGTCGCGCAAGACTCCGTACCGAGCGGCAAACTCGTGTGGAAATGTCCAATCAGGGGCCAGGTTGCCGCCATACCGAGCATCAAAAACAATGCGGCTTCCGCAAGTTTCGGCCAAAGTCGCAGTTGGGCAACGACGTATTTCCCTACGGTAATCAACAGCAGTCACCTCCGGCTGATTCTCGCTGTTCACGCACTGCGGCACCTTCATTTTCGGCGGCGCAATGGGTCGTTTGGCAGGGCTTGGGTGACCGTGGTGTTTCCGGTTTTTCGACACAACAACTTGTCAAACGAGCAGGGGCATCTTAGTCTATCTTTCGAGTTGAGTCCTCTTTCGAATCCTGTCTTGGTCATTCCTTGGGCATCTTGCATTCTGTGGCATTTCGTCTTTTCCAATTTTACATTTTCAACGGGGAGAATCATGTTACACACGAGAAAGCGTGGTTTCACGCTGATTGAATTGCTGGTGGTGATTGCCATCATTGCCGTCCTCATTGCACTTCTGCTACCAGCCGTTCAGCAGGCTCGGGAAGCGGCTCGTCGAACGCAGTGCAAGAACAATTTGAAGCAACTTGGCGTGGCACTGCACAACTACCACGACCAATTCAAATTGTTTCCCGCCCGCCAAAACGGAGGTGGATGCGAAGGGGCATCAAACAATGGGACACCCCGCAGCCGTTGGGCCGCACATGTGCTCCTTCTCCCGAACATGGACGGACAAGCGCTGTATGACGACTGTGTCCGGCTGATTGACCCGACGGGGACCGGATCGACCACGAACGCTGTTCCTTGGGCCAGCACGAAGGAATGGCTGACGGTCCTGCCCACTCTGTCGTGCCCGTCGGATCCCAAAGGGGCACCGCCGGCCGGAGCCCAACGGGGATTGACCAACTTTGTCTACAGCGGTGGCGATGACACGATCAACAGCAGCACGGGAAACTGTCCAACTCCTACAATCCGCGACACTCGCGGACTGTTTGGTGTTTGGGCGTGCAAGTCGATGACGGATATCTTGGACGGATCGAGCAACACAATCGCGGTGTCAGAACGAGTGCGGCCGGTTGGGACAACTGAAGTTGGGATGGTTGCCACAGTGAACGTGAACAATCCCGCGACTTGTCGAGCTTCGATGAGTAACAATGGCACATTCACCGCGGCAACCTATACGGGGGACACGTCACCCGGATTTCGCTGGGGTGATGGGGCAGGCTATTTTGCAGGCTTCAACACCATCCTGCCGCCGAATTCCGCCTCGTGTTTTAGCACTGGTACGAACACGCATTGGGGTCCCGGCTTCTACACAGCCAGCAGCCGACACGTGGGCGGGGCCCAAGCCCTAATGGCGGATGGTGCCGTGCGATTCATCAGTCAAAACATTGAAAGTGGCAACCAAGCGGCAACGCCACCCGCTGCGAATGCCAGCGGGAAAAGCCCCTACGGAGTTTGGGGAGCGCTCGGCACTTGTCGCAGTGCGGAGATTCTCCAGAACTTCTAAAAGTGACTCATCAAGGTCCGCTTGAGTCGCGAGAAGAAACCAACCCAAAAGCTTGCAGGTTGCATCAGAACACGCAACCAGCAAGCTTGTTTCCCTTGCTCAATCCGGAGAATCTGCCGTGCGTTTTGTCTTCAAAACTTTTGTGTGTCTATCCTGCGGACTATCAATTCTTGGCAGCGGTTGTGGGAAGACTCCCGACCAGTGGGAGGCCAAGCGGCCCAAGGTGGTGCCTGCAAGTGGAATTGTAAAGTACAGTGGCGAACCCGTCGCGGGGGCGACGGTGGTGTTCAGTCCGGTAAATGCCGAAGGGATCGCAGCCTCAGCGATCACAGATTCTTCCGGACGCTTCGAGTTGATTGCCTTCCCTCCGAACAAGGGGGCGGTCCCCGGCCAATACAAAGTCTCTGTGACGAAGATCGAAATGCCGGCGGTTCCCAAGGGGGCCAAAGGAGCGGAGGCAGCACACGACGAGACTCCCTCCGGACCGCCCAAGTACTTGGTTCCCGAAAAGTTCGGCGACCCCGAAACCTCTGGTTTATCCGCGGATATTCCTCCCGAGGGGAAAAAAGACTTCGATGTCACGATCAACTGATCATCCGCATCTGCCCAGCTCAACGGGTGAGTTCGCTTTAATATCACCAACTGATGAAGGCAGAGCTTCACGAAATCGTTCGACGTGGGATCCCAAAACGGCTGCGACTCCGCATCAGTCAGGCTGATGTGGAGCCGCAGGAAGTTGCAGGGCAGACCCAATGATTCTCGATTCTCAATCCGAAACCGTCTGAGACGAGTTCGCTCGGCTGTCGTGCCACGATCGAAATCGTTACCGATACTTGGTCACCATCTCACTCAGCGGCAAACAGCGAATCTTGCTCGCTTGGCCTGCCTGACCGAACTGGGTCATCCGTTCCTTGCAGACCGCCTGCATGGCGGCCCGAGCGGGCGTCAGGTATTCGCGTGGATCGAATTTCTCGGGACTCTCGGCAAGCACTTTGCGAATGGCACCAGTGATCGCCAACCGCAGGTCGGTATCGACGTTGATCTTTCGCACACCGTTCTTGATCCCGAGTTGGATCTCTTCGACGGGCACTCCCCAAGTCGGTTTGATCTTGCCGCCGTACTTGTTGATGATGTCCTGCAAATCCTGCGGCACGGAACTGGAACCGTGCATGACGAGGTGCGTGTTCGGCAGTTTTTTGTGGATGGCGATAATCCGGTCCATTGCCAACACACCGCCGTCTGGCTTGCGTGTGAATTTGTACGCTCCGTGGCTGGTGCCGATCGCGACGGCTAGGGCATCGACCTTCGTCTTGGCCACGAAATCCACGGCCTCATCCGGATCAGTCAGCAACTGACTGTGATCGAGCTTCCCTTCAGCACCGTGTCCGTCCTCCTTGTCTCCCATGCCGGTCTCCAAGCTGCCGAGGCAACCCAACTCGCCTTCAACACTGACACCTCGGGCGTGAGCCATCTGGCACACCTCGGCAGTCACCCGCACGTTGTAATCGTAGTCGGCCGGTGTCTTGCCGTCGTCCGCCAGCGACCCGTCCATCATCACGCTCGTGAAGCCGATTTCCATCGCACTCTGGCACGTCGCGGGATTGTTGCCGTGGTCCTGATGCAGACAAATGGGTATCTGCGGGTACAGTTCGACGGCCGCTTGCATGAGGTGAAACAGGAACCGGTCATTCGTATATTTTCTCGCCCCACGGCTGGCCTGGACGATGACCGGAGCATTGATTTCCTTCGCGGCCTCCAGGATGGCCTGAATCTGTTCCATATTGTTGACGTTGAACGCCGCCACCCCGTAGCCGTTTTCTGCGGCGTGGTCACAGAGTTGGCGCATCGAAATCATCGGCATCGACAAACACTCCTCAAAAAACGGCGGCGGGGGAGAGCCGACATTGGCTGAGACCGCTCGCACCGCGAGACAATTCACAAATCAAAAACCGCCGCCCTTGGCGCCTTTTGAACTATTGATCGTGGTCGCCGGAACACCAATCTTGTCCCCCGCGACGGTCAATGTCTCCAGGCAGAGCGGAATACGTTTGAGCAACAAATCTTGATGCTCGGCCACGTCGGAATACACGAACAGGACAGTGACCTGCACGTCTCCCTGCGTGAACAAATAACAGGCGAAACTCCGTTTCGCACGGTCGTTAGACACATCAGTTTCGAGTGTGATCGAATCGTAGGTCACCTGTGCCACGAACGATGCCCGATTCGGGGGATACTGTTCACTCACGAAGTTGATGTTACTCTTATCATCGCGTGGCAACTTGGCCTCCAGCGTGGACGCCAGATCGGACAGCGTTCGGTCGTGAAACTTCAGGGCCTTGTCCCGCAACTCGGGGTTGGTTCCCATTTCCTGATTACTCAGAACGTAGAGGTAACTGGTCTGTTTGGACTTGTCCGCTCCTTCGAGATTACCCGGTTCCCACTTCCACGCGGAGACCAGCCCCGGCAGATCAAGGTTCACGTAGTTGGGCTGTCGTTCGTCGAGAACGGTTTGCTCGGGCGCATCACGCGCGGCGGGCGGTTGAGCAGCATCAGCGGCAGGATCGGATTTTTGCGGCGCGGGAATCAAGGCAAAGCCGACCGGCGGCCGCAGGGTGATCTCCGTTCCCTTCCACTCGCTCGACAAATTCTCGTTGAGCTGTCCAAGGTGCGCGTAATATCGCTTGGTATTCTCGAGCCGCTGTTCGTAAACGGCCTGCCCACACCCCGCCACAGTCAGCCCGAAAAGGGCTGCGGCGAGGATTGTGCATGAGGGACGGTGGGCAATCACGGATGAAATCAGCTCGGCGAATGGTCGGTCACCGCTGGGTGTGCGGAACCGAGGAAAAACAACAACCTGCGTGGCTTCTGAACAAGCCAAGCAACCGACTCAACTCCGCGAGTATACAGTCAGCGCTCACGAGTGAATACCGACACGAGGAGCACGGTTCCGAGATGCTTATTCTCTGACGGTTGATCAATGAAAAGCGTCCTCACGTTCAAAGAATCTAAAACAGAAGCGAACGAAGACAACAAAGAAACTCTTTTCTCTCCGTCTTCGTTGCCTTCGTTCGCTGCTGTTCAAATTCTTTGTTCGGATGCGTCCAGACAAATCCCCGATCATGCACGATTGACTCGTGTGTCGCCCGGAGAATTCACTCGTCCTTGGCCGTCGCCTTCTTCTCGCTCGGCTTCTCCTCCGGCTTGTCGTCTGATTTCGGTTTGTCATCCGACTTTTCTTCGCGCTTGTCGCTCGCGGACTTCTTGTCCTTTGAGTCCGTGGGCTTGTCCACTTCCGGCTTGTCGTCGGAGGTCTTGTCCGCGTCGGGCTTCGTCTCGATGGGCTTGGCTTTTTCTTTGACGATGTCCTTTCGCGCCAATCGCAGCTTGTCGAAGCTGTCGGCAGGGATGACGTAATACCAGTCAGCGAACTTGCGGTTCAGTTTCGCGACCTCTTCCTTACCGGCTTTGACCTTGGCTTCGTACGCCTTCAAGTCGGCTTCGTACTTCTTGAGGTTGGCCTCGTATTCTTTTTTCGGATCGGGCTTCGGCTCCGACTTCGTTTCGTCCGCGTTCGCGTCGTCAGGTTTTTCGTCCGTCTTGGGTTTGTCGGTGTCGTCAATCTTCTTTTTCGGAGCGTCAGCAGCCGGCTTGTCCTGATCGTCCTTCTTGTCTTCCTGGCACTTCGCCTCGTCGTTTTCCTTCTTGGTCTCATCCTTCGCGTCTTTCTTGTCTTCGTCCTTCGCTTCATTCTTCTCCTCGACCGGCTTCTTGTCGTCGGTCTTTTCTTCGGCGACCGCTCCGGGTTCCTCCGGCTTCTCGGGCTTCGGGCCGAGCAGCTTTTCATCGAAGTGAACCATCACGAAGAGATAGCGACCGGATTTCTTGCCCGACTGATCGTCTTCCGGCTTCGCATCGTCTGACTTCTTGTCATTCGATTCGTCTCCGGCATCTTTCTTGTCCGTTTCGTCGGACTTGTCGTTCTTCGCGTCCTTTTCGAGACCGCTTTCTAGTTCGAATTCGCTGCCCGCGAAGCTGAGGCCGAACTTGAGTTCGTAAACGACGCCCTTGCTTGTTGAGGCGATGACTTCCCCCTGATTCGAGTACAGCTTGTTCGCGGTTGGCAGGAATCCCTTGCCGAGCATCTCCCGCGCGTTGAAGTCCTCGGATTTTCCGAGGAGGAAATCCCGCAACTCGGGGGACTTCGGCCGGACACCCATCAGCTTGAGGTCGTCCAACGTGCTGACGGCGGTGTTGATCTTTTCGACGTTGAATTCTTCGGTGTCGGCATCCAAGTCGTCCAACTTCCAAGTCGAGGCAGTCGCGGCGGGCATTCCCGGTGCGGCCTTCGGATCGGGAGACTTCTCTTTCGTGAGTTGAGTTGTTTCGTGTCCCAACAACTTGATGCGACCCGTACGCAGCAACTGTTCGTCGACCGCGTATTTGTCGAACACGAGTGAAGTCAAATCCTCGCGGTCGAATTTGAGCAGGTCTGTTTCGATCCAGTCACTGAATTTGGTCGACAGATTGATGTTCAGTTTGGCGACGTAAGTGACCTTTTCGTCGGGACGCCGGACGTAATAGAACCCCGGCCGTCCCTTGACCTGCTTGCCGACGATGTAGTCGCAAAGCATGTCGTCCGCTTTCTTCAGTGTCAGGCGTTGGCCACGGCCGTCGAGCGTGTCACTTTCTTCAAGCGGATCAACCACGCCAAATTCAATGTGCGATTCCTTCGTGCCGGAACCCGGGCGCGCGTCGACGCGGCGAATTTCGAGCATCGACGTGGCGGTGTTCGCCAGGCGGTCGGCCACGTCGGCCTGATAGTCGTGGTGTGACGGAATGATCCACTTGCCGTCCTTGTTCTCAACGACAAACGTCTTCACCTCGGCGCGGTCTTTGTCGAACAGGGCCACGCGGAGGTAGGTCGCATCGGTGGCGCTCTTGAAGTCGGGGTAGAACAGTTCGCCGATGCTTTCGGCCTTGGATTCCTTCGGCTTCATCGACGTTTCGGGGCCCAGCCAGATGGCGAGCGCCAACGAAACTACAGCCACCACCACATAGCTCACCGTACGTTTTGATTCAGTCATCGTCATTTCCTCGCAGCGAATTGGACACGCAGTCGTGGCCGACGCTGGCAGCGTCCGCCACGTTGGGGTGCAGTCTATGTTTTTTTCACGAGCCGGTCGGGGATGATTCCTTCTCGTTCATCCTTGATCCGTTTGCCGAGAATCCACAGGCCGAGGAGAAACGCAGGGATGGGCGGAAACAGGATCGCATAGATCCGGATGCCGTCTTCGATCTTGCGGATTTCCCGTTCGGCCTTGGACTGGCTGACCTTCACCGCTTTGTCTTTGTTCTGCTCGATCTTGGCCTTTTCGACGTCGAGCTTGCGCTGCGCGTCTTGTTCAGCCAGGCGCAGCCGCATCACCTTTTCGGAATCGTCGAGATTCTTGTCCTCGCGAATTTTCTTGGCTTCGGCGTTGAGGCGATCCTGAGCTTCCTTCAACTTCTTGTCCGCTTCGGATTTGGCCCCCTTCTCCTCTTCACGTCGATCGTGTTTGGCTCGTTTGGTGAGATTCTCGACCTGAGCCAGCGAGCGGAGATGCTGCCGTCGTTTTCGCAGGTCGAGGTAGGTCGATTCGCCAGCCAGCACGTCGATGGCGTTGAACACAAACGTGATGTTGTCCAGCCGCAGGTCTTCCCAGTTCTTGTCGCGGACGAAAAAGAATTCGTTCGAGATGATGTCCGAATCGGCGACAAACACCACGTTGACCTTCCCTGTCGGCAGGGCGTGCGGATCGTCCTTTTCGCTCGACTTACCGCCTTCCGACGTAATGTGGGCAGCGACCACGTGTTCGTCACTGCTCTGGCGCGTGACCGGGTCCGGGATGAGATCCATCATTCCGAATGGTCCGCCACCACGGATGTAGTCGTCCCAGTCGGCGACAGCGGCTCGAGTCGACGTGCGGAGCAGCGGCGTGAACGTGAACTTGCTCCCCTGTCGCGGACGAATTGTCCCCGGATAGAAGAGCATCATTTCTTGCAGACCTTTCGTGATCTCGCTCCGTTCGCTGAACGGTGCGCTCGAACCACTTCCCCCGCCGACGTACACGACGTTGAACCGTTCGAACGCCTGAGTCAGTTCAGGGTGCGGATCGTATTCTCGTTCGTATACGGTCTGACCGGAGTTCCAGTCGATTTCAAGTACGCGAGTCAGTGACCGAGCCTCGCCGTTGTCGGCCTTGGGTTGCTGCCCTTGCTGTTGACCAAACATGCCGCCCATGCCCCCCGCCTGCGGCTTCGGCATGTGCGGCGCGAGGTTCCCGTGAAACATCGGGAATGGATCGTCGAGGATCAGCGTGGCACCGCCGTGCTGGACGTAGTCCACAAAGTTTTTCATCTCCGGTTCGGTGAGGGATGACGGCATGATGGCGACCAACACGTCAATGCTCTTGCCGATCAGCGGTGAATTCGGGTCGATCTCGGTCACTTCGTATTGCCGCTTCAATTCGGTGACGAAACGCCATTCGGGAGACTGGCGAAACGTCGCCATGTCGAGCCCGCCCACGGCCTTCGCGTCGGTTTTCAGGATGCCGACTTTCAATCGCTTGGCGCGGAACACGGTGCGGATGGCGCGGGTCAGTTCCAGTTCGACCGGAGTGCCGACATCGAAGAACGGGACCGTGACTTCATCATCCACGCTGCCGGTGACGACCACGCCCATGTATACCTCGTCGCGCGTGATCCGACCGCCCCGTTCACTCTGCATTTCCTGCGGCTCAATCCCGAAACTCTTTGCTTGATCGGCCTGGTCCGAGAATTTTTCGGTGTCGGAGATTCGGACTCGAATGCGATCGCCTCCCTGTTGATCGAGCTGTCGCAGCAGGCCGATGAGCGTCGTCCGAGTGGCCACGAGTTCCTTCGGCACTTCGGGACTGATGAATGCCTGGATCAGGACGGGCGTGTCGGCCTTGATCTCGGTGATTACCTTCCGCGTGGTCGCCGAGATGCTGTAGACCTTTTCCGATGTGGCATCGACTCGTGTGTTGCCGTTCGCGGCGACCACGTTCAAGCTGATCAGGATCACTCCGAGAGAAACGGCTCGACCGAGGAAGTGCAACCCCATCGGAGCTCGCTGCGGTCCGCCCGACCAATGCCGGCGGCTGATCAGGACGAGGTTGAGGTACAGCATGAACAGCGTGAGCGACACGAAGTACAACAGTCCGCCGAGCGGAATCATGCCGAGACTGAAATCCTTGAGTTGCTCCGCCACGCTCAGGCCTTGCAGCAGCCGGTTGGACGAGGCGAGCCGGTCGATGAATACCGGCACCGCACAAATCGCGGCACCCAGCACGTACGCCACGGTCGGGCTGTTGGTCAGGATCGATGCGACCATGCCGGCGCTCAGCAGCGCGGCACCGCTTAGCCAGTAGCCAAAGTACGTCGTGAACAGCAGACCGATATCCGGTTTCCCAAGAAACCTCAACACGGCCACGTGCGACAGTGAAAACAGCAACGCCGCTGTGTACACACCCAGCACGGCCAGATACTTGCCGAGCAAAATCTCGGTATCGGCTGCGGGGATCGTGAACAGAAGTTCGTCGGTCCCCTGCTTTCGTTCGTCAGCCCAAGCCCCCATCGAAATGGCGGGGACGATGAACAGCAGCAGCAGCGGGAAGTACTGGTTGAGCTGATCCAGATTCGCCAGGTTGTTGGCAAAGAATTTGGGACTGAATGCGAGAAACGATCCGAGTCCGACGAAGGCTACGATGAACAAGTAGCCAATCACGCCGGCGAAATAACTCAGGAAGTTGCGTTTGAAGACGGCCTTGATGACATGCCAGCGAATTTGCATTTTGTTGTTCCTCACATCCGATTCAAAAACTTCTCCCCTCTCCCTTCGGGAGAGGGGCTGGGGGTGAGGGGCGACCTGTGCGGCAAACAGCCCTCACCCTAACCCTCTCCTGGAGGGAGAGGGGACTGTGTTAAGCCGACACCCGCGTCAATTGCCGGAACCGCACTTCCATGTCGTGCTCGGTCCCTTCCATCTCGTTGACCGATCCGTCCAAAACGACGCGACCGTTGTGGATCAATATCACCCGACCGGCAACCGCTTTGACTTCCTGCAAAATGTGAGTCGAAAGCAGGATCGTCTTGGTCTTGCCGAGGCTTGTGATGAGGTCGCGCACCTGATGAACTTGATTCGGGTCCAAGCCGCTGGTCGGTTCGTCGAGGATCAGTACTTGGGGATCGTGCAATAGCGCCTGAGCCATCCCCACACGTTGTCGATACCCGCGCGACAGCTTGGCGATCGGCTTCTTCCAGACGCCCTTCAAATCGCACTTGTCGGCCACGTATTCGAGCCGCTGTTTGATCGTTTCGGGAGACAGACCGCGGGCTTCGCCGAAATAACTCAACAGGCTGAACGGGGTCATCTCCATGTACAGCGGGCCATTCTCAGGCAGGTAGCCGATCAGGCGAGCCGCTTCAATCCGTTGCTGGAACACATCGAACCCACCGATCTTGGCCGACCCATTCGTGGCCGACAGGAACCCGGTGAGGATCTTCATCGTCGTGGACTTTCCCGCCCCGTTTGGTCCGAGAAAGGCCGTGACCTGGCCGCGAGGAACGGAGAATGTGACGTTTTCGACCGCGGCAAACGGCCCGTAGTATTTGCACAGGCCGCGAGCTTCGATCATTGTTTCCGTGTTCGTTCCGGACATATCAACCTCTTCAATCCGAACATTCTTGCGAAGTTACTTTGATCACCCGACTCTGGTGTTGACGCGATCCGTTTTCGATCTGTCAGAAGTCTGGCGAAGTCATTCTGTCCACTGCGGTGGGTGGGGTTTTCCCACTCGCTGATTTTATTTCGGAGCCCGCGACAATCAAGAGTCGTCCAGCGACACTGTCGCCGTAATGGCAGGTAGGCTCAAGTGGACCCGCAATGTTTACAAACCCCGCTCGCGCCTGTCCAGCCAGTGTCTACGAAACGGGTGCGAAATGACCTCCCTGTTTTATTTCTCCCGTCACCCCCACCGGTGGAGAGAGGGATTTCAAAACTGAAAATGTGTTTCGCGTCTACTCATTAAGCAGCGCGACTCGCAGCGACTTGCCATCCGTCAGCAGCAGGCCCACGACTGCGCCATCCTTTGCTGCGACGGCGACTGCTCCGTGCCAGCTCAGGTCCAGCGGGAGAGACGGATCGACGAGCCAGACGCCGGCTTGCGGGGTGAGCCGGCTGGCGGAGAGGAATTGTGGTTCGCGCGTGCCGTCAATGTTGAGCAGCAAATCTTCGGGTGATTCCGGACGCCGTCGCGTGATGGTGGCGGGAGCGTGGCCGGACCCGCTGGCAGGCAGGATCGCGAGGCCGTCGCCGCCCGATCGCGGTGCCGGTTCAAGTGGCGTGTTCTGTCCGTCGATGACCAGCATCGTCGTCCCCGCGTGTGCGTTGGCCGGTGCGGTCAGCAGGTCGGCGGGACCAAGCCACCCGTCGGCAACCGGCAAAACCCAACCATTCTTTCGGCGTTCGCGAGTCCGGAGGAAGCTGGTTTCAGACCACTGCAACACCACCGGTCGGGTGGCGGGAAGTTTTTGCGGCAACGAACCGAGATGCAGAGCCGGCTTCCACGTCAGCCATTCTTCCTCTGGTTTGTCGTGGACCGTGAAGCGGTGTCCGACCTTCGCCAGTTCTCCCGGTTTCGGTGGCACGGCGAACGCGACGCCAGCGTGCAGGAGTGTTTCAATCGACCCGACGTGCATCGAGAATCCCGTTAACCCGCCGGTCAATCGAACTCCATTTGCGTTCCAGAACCGCGTGTTGTCGCGAATCAGATGGCGGAATTCCGAGCGGATATAAGCCCGCGCCTCGACCGCGCTGCCGTCGCTCGCCAAGCCCACGCTGATGACGCCGCCGACTCGGAGTTGACGATACAGCACGGGCGTTCCCGCCCGCAGGCCGAACGCTTCGGTCGCGTGCAACACAATTTCCAAGCCCCCCGCTTCGCGCACGTCTTCGAGCGGCTGGTCTTCGAGACCCACGAACCGCGTCTCGACCGGCGATTCGGGCGGTGCGGGGAGCGCGGTGAGATACTTCGCCCCGACGACCGTTTCCAAACCACCGATCCCCGTCAGATCGAGTTTCGGCCGGACGATCCAAAACCGCGTCCCCTGTCTCGCGAGTTGATCGGCCTCGGGGCTGAGTCGCACATGGACGTCGATGCTCCGCAGGTCGTCCGACAGCACAACTTTTTCAACCGATCCCGCCACGATGCCGTGGTACCGCAGCACGTCATTCGGCTTGATGCTGTACCCCTCTGCGAACGAGATGTGAATCAGCCGACCGCGCCCGGACCAAACTTGAATTGAGATCACGATCGCCACGACGCCTGCGATTGAAGGCAGCAGCCACACCCAACCGGAGCGCCGTCGCGGACGGAGATCCGCGACGGGGATGCTTGGTGGGTCGGGGGGCGGGGTGGGTGGATGGGGGACGGTGGCTGGTGGTTGGTTTGTCACCGGTGGAACGCCCGTCCCCATCAAGTTGGA
This sequence comes from Planctomycetales bacterium, assembly GCA_016235885.1. GTDB lineage: Bacteria > Planctomycetota > Planctomycetia > Planctomycetales > Planctomycetaceae > JACRIH01. The sequence continues at coordinate 16,806 of JACRIH010000562.1, forward strand.
CTGTGACGTTTGGTTTCCGACGACGGACGACGGACCACTGACGCTCCACAGGCAATGCGGGTTGAAAACACAACTCGCCACGAGGCTGAGCAACACAAAGCTGCCGAACACGATCACGCCCGGCAGCGCTCCGAATTCGATGATGCCGCCGAGTTTCACGAAGGAAATCACGACGGCGACGAAGAGCACATCGAGCATCCCCCAGCGGCCGAGTTGTTCGACCAGCCGGTACGTGACGGCTCGGTGGTGATGTTGCAGCCAGGTCGCCCGCGTGCTCAGGACCAGCAAGGCTGCGAGCTTGGTCGGCGGGACAATTACCGAGAACGTGAGCACGATGAGGCCGACGAACCATTCGCCGCGTAGCAGCATCGAAATTGTGCCGCCAACGAGAGTGTTCTCCGTCACGTGTCCGAGCCGTTCAATTCTCAGGAACGGCATTGAAATGGCGGGGATGTAGATCAGCAGCGCGGCGAGAGCCAGTGCCGCTGTCAGTGAGTTATCGCCGGGCGAATTGCCGCTCTCCAGCCGACTGCGGCAGCGGTGGCAGACGATCACCTGCGGACCGGTCTGCGACGGCAACGTCTGAACCAGGCCACAGCAGTGACAGCTTCGCAGAAGATTGCTCGCGGACATGAGGCACCTCGTCCGTGATACTGGCCGGTTCCAGCTCCGGTTTCAAGGAGAGGCGAGGATGGTGGCCGGGATCGGTGCGTTTCACGCACCCTACGCCTGCCGGTAAAACGCGTTGGCGGCGGCGACTCCGGCGCCGGGTTGTACGGTTGCGCCTTGATCGGTCAGGCATCGTTCCAAAGCCGCGAGCAGAAGAAGAACATTGCGCGGGGAACTGGTTTCACCCATCAAGCCGATCCGCCACGTCTTGCCTTTCATCGGGCCGAGACCTCCGCCGATTTCGATGCCGAACTCGGCGAGCAATTGCTTGCGGACGGTGACGTCATCCACGCCGCTGGGGATCAGCACGGCATTCAGCATCGGGAGTTGAATCCCCTCCGCGACCGCGTAGTTCAGGCCGATCGCGTTCAGACCGGCTTTCAGGGCGAGATGATTTCGTTTGTGTCGGGCGATACGAACTTCGAGTCCTTCTTCAAGCACCAACCGCAGCGCTTCGTGCAGACCGTAGTTCATGTTGATGGGGGCGGTGTGGTGGTAGGCCCGATCCTGTCCCCAATAGTTTTTCACCAGCGTCATGTCGAGATACCAGCTTGCGATCTTCGCCTTCCGCTTTTCAATCGCGGCGACGGCTCGCGGGCTGAATGTGACCGGAGACAAACCCGGCGGGCAACTCAAGCACTTTTGCGTGCCGCTGTAAACGGCGTCGAGTTGCCAGCCGTCCACTTCGACCGGCACGCCGCCGAGCGATGTGACGGTGTCCGCGAGCAGCAGCGCTCCGGCGTCGTGGACGATACGAGAAATCTCTTCGAGCGGTTGCCACGCCCCCGTCGACGTTTCGGCGTGGACGATTCCGAGCACTTTCGGTTGCACGCGCCGCACGACCTCGGCGATTTGATCGGCAGAGAACACTTCGCCGAACGGACGTTCAATTGTCGTGACCTGCGCTCCGGCTCGTCCGGCAACATCGGCCATCCGGCCTCCGAACACGCCGTTCACGCAGACAACCATCCGGTCGCCGGGTTCGATCAGATTGACCACGCACGTCTCCATGCCAGCGCTGCCGGTGCCGCTCACCGCCAGAGTCAACTCGTTCGCCGTGCGGAAGACGTGGCGGAGCATCGACTGCGTCTCGTTCATCACCTGGATGAAATACGGGTCGAGGTGCCCGACGGTGGGCGCGCCCAGCGCGGCCAGCACTCGCGGATGCACGTCACTCGGGCCGGGGCCCATGAGGATGCGACGGGGAGGGTTGAGGGGGGCGGGAGTGGTCATGGTGATCAGGATCGTGGATTGTGGATCGTGTAGGCTCGTTCAAGCGGGGGCCGGAGAGACATTCGCCCCTCACCCCCGGCCCCTCTCCCCCTTCGGGGGCGAGGGGAGGTCAGGATTGTTTTACCAACTGGCTGATTTGTTTGAATTCCAGCGTGCCGGCGACTTCGCACCATTCGAACAGGACGGATTCGGTGGTGGTGATCGTGGCCCCGCAGGACGACATGCGTTGCAGGGCCACGTCCCAATCGAAATCGTTGCGGCTGGCGACGGCATCGGCCGGGACGAAGACGCGGTAGCCGTGGGCGAGCAGGTCCAGCACGGTTTGCAGAACGCACACGTGAGCTTCCATTCCGGCGACGACGACTTGGTGCCGGTCGTCGTTCTGTTCGGCTGCGAAACCCCAGCCCAAACACTCGGCACAACTGAATCGCACTTTCGTCGGGCGGTCGGCCAGCAGCGCAGCCAGTTCGGGGACAGTCGCCCCCAGCCCCTTGGGATACTGCTCCGTGGCGAAGACGGGAACGTTGAGGATTTTCGCCCCTTCGATCAACCGACGGCAGTTTGAAATCATGCGTCCGACGTTCGGGATGGCTGGCGTCAGTTTCTCCTGCACGTCCACGATCAGCAGCTTGCCGGCGTGTCGCGACAGGAGTTCACTGCTGCGGAGATACGTGTTGTCATCGGAGTGGGAAGTCATGTTGCGATGCTAGCGTGCGGAGAGTTGCGAGTCGAGTACTGAGTGCTGAGTGCTGAGTGCCGAGTGCCGAGTGCCGAGTGCCGAGTGCTGAGGGTCGGTGGTGATTGGTTCCCGCTGCACATTGCCCACTCGCCACTCAGCACTCTCCGTCCACCGTCCACCGTCCACGACAAATTCCCTCTGCCGTGTTGAGACTCGCTTTGCTTGCGTTTAGGATACGCCTTCACAAACGACGGAATGAAAAGAGGATCGTTTCCCGCCGGAAAGGGGACTGACGTGGCTGATCGATATGAAACGGTGTTGCTGTTCGGTGCGCCGGGTGCCGGAAAGGGGACACAGGGAAAGGTTCTGGGAGTGATCCCGGGGTTCTTCCATCTTTCGTTGGGTGATGTCTACCGCTCGCTCGACATGAACACCGGCGAAGGCAAGGTCATCTACCAGTACAGCACCAAGGGGATGCTCGTCCCCGACGACATCACGATCCGCGTGTGGAAGCAGCATTTGGATGCCCTCGCCGTGCTGTCGCACTACAAGCCGTACGAAGACATCCTGATACTCGACGGGATGCCGCGGAATCGCGAGCAGGCCCGGTTGATCGCCGAACACGTCGACGTGTTGAAAATCATTCACCTGGTCTGCAAGGATCAGGAATCCATGATCCACCGCATTCGCCGGCGAGCCATTCGTGAAAACCGCGCGGATGATGCGTCAGAGGAAGTCATCCGCCGACGATTCCAAGTGTACGAAGACGAGACGCGGCCGGTACTCGAATGCTACCCGAAGGAACTCATCGCCGAAGTGGACGCCGTCGGTTCGCCGTCAGAGGTCTTGTTGTCGGTGTTGAATGTCGTGATCCCCGTGCAGAACACCCACTTTCGGCACAAGGTGGAGCCGCAATGAGGCGTGCGGCGAGAGGTCGCAGCCCCGCAGGTAGGATGGACGCCTCGTCCGTCCGATTCGCCGCAGAGAGATCCGGACGGACGAGGCGTTCATCCTACTCTTGAAACAACTTCTGCCGTTCATCTGACAAGTTTTCATCACGCCCTTCGCATGCCTTACGGAAACGGACATCGCCGATGAGCCAAGCCGACAGCTTTGACCCGTATGCGATGCCCGCCGAGGCCATCAAGGAACCGCCGGTCAGTCTGTGGTCGGCCCTGCGGAACATCGGACCGGGAATCATTCTCGCGGGGTCGATCGTCGGTTCCGGCGAATTGATCCTGACGACGCGGTTGGGAGCCAAGTACGGGTTCATTTTTCTGTGGCTGATTCTCTACAGTTGCGTGATCAAAGTGTTCGTCCAGATTGAACTCGGCCGGTACGCCATTTCGTCCGGCAAGCCGACGCTGGGTGCACTCAACGATCTGCCGGGACCAAAGTTCGGTGCCCACTGGCTGTGCTGGTGGTGGCTCGCGATGCTGCTTGTGACCGTGTTTCAACTCGGAGCGATGGTCGGCGGCGTGGGGCAAGCGCTCGACCTGGCGTTTCCGGCGCTGAGCAATTGGCTGGCGGCAATCACGAGCGGAGTCTCACCCGCACTCTCGAACATGTTTGAGACGCGCGGCTCGCTGCCGTGGGCGATGTTAACGGCGGTTGCCTGTATTCTGCTGCTGCTCAGCGGTGGCTACAAACGGATCGAACTCATTACGACAGTGCTCGTCGTCTCGGTGACATTGATCACCGTCGTTTGCATGCTGGTGCTGCCTCGAATGGGATTTCCGATCCGTCCAACGGAGCTGTGGGAGGGGATGAAGTTTCGTCTTCCAGAAGGGGCGGAAGGTGTCGCGGAAGCGTTCGCCGTCTTCGGCATCACGGGCGTTGGGGCCGGTGAGCTGTATCAGTATCCGTACTGGTGCCTGGAGAAAGGTTACGCCCGTTTCGCCGGAGCGCGAAACGACAGTGACGATTGGGCGAGACGGGCCAAAGGTTGGATTCGCGTGATGTATCTCGACGCGTGGGCCAGCATGATCGTGTTCACGGTCGCGACGCTCGCGTTTTATGTCATGGGTTCCGCCGTGCTGCACGTTCAGGGACTTGTTCCAGACAAAGAGGAGATGATCAAAACTCTGTCGAAAATGTATGAACCGGCGTTCGGCGGTTGGACGATCGTCGCGTTTCTGATCGGGGCGTGGGCGGTGTTGTTCAAGACACTGTACGTGTCGTCGGCCTCGCACAGCCGGTTGACGTCGGATTTCCTGAGTCTCGGGAATTTCGTACGTTACGAAACAGTCGGTGAGCGGGCGCGAATGATCCGCTGGTTTTGCGTCTTCTACCCGTGCCTGGCGTTCTTGCTGTTCCTGTGGAATGGCAATCCCCCGTTCATGGTGTTCATCGGTGGTTTGGCGCAGGCGGTGACGCTACCGGTCATCGCTGGAGCCACGGTGTACCTCCGATTTCGCGGCACGGATCGCCGACTCGCCCCGTCAGGCTGGTCCGATCTCTGCCTGTTGTTCGCCTTCGTTTCCATGTCGGCGATGGCCGCGTACGTGCTGTACGACAAGCTGTTTCCCAAGTCGGCGTAGCGGTCGCGACAAAAAGTAGACGGGTCACTCCGTAGCCCGAACTTTCTTGCTACCTGCGTTTCGACGACTTCGGTAGCATCATGTTCGGGCGTCGGCATCGTGGAGACCGAGTGCTCTTTCGATCCGACTTCCGCAATCAAGAATCGCATTCGATGTTTCCCACTTCGATTCCTCTCGATCCCAACCCCCCCGCATCGTACCTGCCGACAATGTCGGCCGATGAGGTCCGGCAATGGGTCGCGACGCACGTGCCGCGAGACGACTTCACGGATCAGCGCGTGCTGCTGATCGTGCCGGACGCCACGCGAACGGCTCCGCTGCCGCTGCTGTTTGACGCCGTGTACCAGCACCTGCGCGGAGTCGTTGCTAAGTTCGATGTGCTGGTGGCGCTCGGCACGCATCCGCCGATGAGCGAGGGACAGATTTGCAAATTGCTGGGGATCGATCAGGCGGAGCGCAACCGGTTTTTCCTGCCCGTCGGGCTGTTCAACCACGAGTGGGATCGTCCCGACCGGCTGGCCGTTTTGGGGACGTTGACCGAGCGGGACACACGCGAGATTTCCGACGGCCTGATGTCGGAGGACGTGCCGGTCGCGATCAATTCCCGCGTCCTCGACTACGACCGGCTGCTGGTTCTGGGACCGGTGTTTCCGCACGAAGTCGTCGGGTTCTCGGGCGGGAACAAGTATTTCTTTCCGGGAATCGCCGGGCCGGAGATTCTCAACTTTTTTCACTGGCTGGGGGCGCTGATCACGAACCACAAGATCATCGGCGTGAAACACACGCCGGTGCGGCGCGTGGTGGACGTGGCGGCGAAGATGATTCCCGTCGAACGGCGCTGCCTGGCGTTCGTCGTGTCGAAGCAGGGGAATCTGCACGGCATGTTCTATGGTTCGCCCGAAGCGGCCTGGAGCGACGCGGCCGATCTGTCCGAGAAAGCTCATGTCGTCCGTATGCCAAAGCCGTTTCACACCGTGTTGTCGTGTGCCCCGCCGATGTACGACGAGCTGTGGGTGGCGGGAAAGTGCATGTACAAACTGGAACCGGTCGTTGCCGACGGCGGGGAACTCATCATCTACGCGCCGCACTTGGGCGAGATTTCGGTGACGCACGGCAAGCAGATTGCCGAGGTCGGCTACCATGTGCGCGATTACTTCGTGAAACAGTGGGACAAGTTCCAGCACATCTCGCGCGGAGTCCTCGCGCATTCGACGCACGTGCGTGGCGGCGGGACGTTCGAGAACGGGATCGAGAACCCCCGCGTCCGCGTCACACTCGCCAGTGCCCTCCCGCCCGACGTGTGCGAGCGCATCAACCTGGGCTACCGCGACCCAACCACGATCAACGTCGAATCGTTCGCCGACCGCGAAGCCGAGGGCGTGTTGTTGGTACGCAAGGCCGGCGAGATGTTGTATCGATTGGAGAGAGACTGACGCATCGCGTTGGAACCAAGATGGCCGATCAAGATCAAACCGCAACGGCACCGCACGTGATTGTGCTGGCGGGACCGAATGGCTCGGGAAAGACAACGGCGTCTCGGACGTTGCTGGCCGAGCGGTTGCAGGTCGCCACCTTTGTTAATGCCGACGTGATCGCTCAAGGATTGGCCGGGTTCGACCCCGATCGCGCAGCAATTCAAGCCGGCAAATTGATGCTGCATCGGTTGGATGAACTGGCTCGGTCGCGGGAAACCTTCGCCTTTGAGACCACGCTGGCGGCCCGATCCTTCGCACCTTGGCTGGAGAAACTGAAGCACGCTGGGTATCGAGTCGAATTGTTTTACTTTTGGTTGTCAGATCCCACCTTGAATGTTGCGAGGGTTGCCGAACGAGTCCGTCGAGGAGGACATCACATTCCCGAAGAAACGATCCGGCGAAGATATGAGCGGAGCGTACACAACCTGATTCACTTGTACCTGCCCTTGGCGGATCAGTGGGCCATCTACGATAATTCGACGCGCGGTGAAATGGTTGCCGTCGCGTCAGGGCAGAATCCCGGCGGTGCGGTGATTCGAAATGAAGTCGTTTGGAACAGAATGTTGGAGCTTGCCGATGCACCACAATGGTGACTTGATTCGGGAACGTCTACAAGATCAGACTGGCCTCGATGAGGCAGTGAGCAAGGCGGCCCGACTGGCGGTGCTCGAACACGCGCGGCTCGGGTTTCCTGTGGCGGAATGGCGTGACGGCCAAGTTGTCTGGGTGCCGCCGGAAGAGATTCTGCGGCAGTTCGCGGACACCATCGACAACCTGGCCTCCCGCACGAGTGCCCCATGAGCACCATCGATTCCAGTGACGTGGCGTCACGATTGGAGTTCGCTCGCGACGCCGCGTTGGATGCGGCGCGAATCATCCTCGGTTTCTATCAGGACGCCGGGTTGAACGTGGAACGCAAGCGGGATGCCTCGCCGGTGACGATCGCGGATCGGCGGGCTGAGCAGGCGATTCGCGAGGGGATTGCGAAGTACTTTCCGAACGACGGGGTACTCGGTGAGGAATTCGGCGAGACGCCGGGGACGTCCGGGTTCCGGTGGGTTCTCGATCCGCTTGACGGGACGAAATCGTTCATTCACGGGACGCCACTGTTTGGCACGTTGATCGGCGTGGAGCATCTCGGACGGTGCGTGGTGGGCGTGTGCAATTTTCCGGTGCTGAACGAGATGGCGTGGGGATCGGTCGGCGGCGGGGCGTGGTGGCGGACTGGAAGCGAACAGCCCAAGCCCGCACGCGTGTCGAACGTGGCCGAACTTTCGCAGGCGCTGCTGTGCTTCACGACCGTGCAGGGTTTTTCGAGGATTGGGCGGGCGGATGCGTTCGACAAGTTTGTACAGACCGCCGGGTTGGTTCGCGGGTGGGGAGATTGCTACGGGCACATCCTCGTCGCGACGGGGCGAGCCGACGTGATGGTCGATCCGCAGATGAATCCGTGGGACGCCGCGGCGCTGGTGCCCATCGTTCAGGAAGCGGGAGGCAGTTTCATGGACTGGCAGGGGGAGACGTCGATCAACACGGGCAATGGGATCTCGGTGAACGCGGCACTGCGCGAAGAAGTCCTGCGAATCACACGGCGATGACGGGAAAGGCTCACGCAGAGGCGCGGAGGTCGCGGAGAGAAATCGTTGAACCCGTCGCCCCAGAATTCATTGTGCCTCCGCGCCTCTGCGTGAGCCATCATGAATTTCTTAACGGTGCGAATTGTTGAACGACGGATTTCGCGGTCCGCAGGCCATCGACGGCGGCGCTGATGATGCCGCCAGCGTAGCCGGCTCCTTCGCCGACGGGGTACAGGCCGGCGATGTTCGGGGACTGACGCGAATCGTTGTCGCGGTCGATGCGGACGGGGGAGCTGCCGCGCATTTCGGGGCCGACGAGGATCGCGTCGCGCAGAAAATCGCCGCGCCACTGGCGATCCATGAGTGGCAACCCGGCGCGGATCGCGCGGACGATTGACGGCGGAATCACCTGGCTGAGATCAGTTGTCACACTGCCCCGTTGGTACGAGCAGACCAATCGCTCGCCGGGAGACGGTGCGCGGCCGGAGACAAAATCGGCGGCGCGCTGGATTGGGGTGAAGTAGGTTCCGCCGCCGAGACGGAACGCGGCCGATTCGTAGCGGCGCTGGAGTTCGACTCCGGCGAGCGGATGATCGCTGCCGAATTCATCGGTGCCGACGGTGACGACGAGACCGCTGTTGGCGAACGGCGTGTCGTGCCGCGAGTTGCTCATCCCGTTCGTGCAAAACATGTCGGGTTCGGAAATGCTCGGGATGATGACTCCTCCGGCGCACATGCAAAATGTGAACACGTCCGGCCGGCCACGGGCGACGAGCGTGTAGTCGGCGGCTCCGAGCAGGCGTTCGTACTCTGGTCGGCCGTACTTGTGCCGGTTGACGACCGACTGCGGCTGTTCGATACGGAGCCCGAGTTGAAACGCTTTCGACCGCAAGGGCACGCCACGGCGGACGAGCATTTCGTACGTGTCGCGCGCGCTGTGGCCGATGGCGAGGATGACGATCGACGTCCGGATGTAACCGCTCGATGTCATCACTCCGCGCACACGGCCGTCCACGATGTCGATGTCTTCCAGCCGGCACCGGAATTGGTAACGGCCGCCGAGCGTCTCAATCTTCCGGCGAAAATTGCGGACCAACAGGGGGAGGCGGTTGCTGCCGAGATGCGGGCGATTCTCGTAGCGCAGTTCGGGCTTGCCGCCGCATTCGACGAACCGTTCGAGAACCCAATCGACGTCAGGTCCGCTCATCCGGCAAGTCAGCTTGCCGTCGCTGAACGTGCCGGCGCCCCCCTCACCGAACAGGTAATTGTTCTCGCGGTCGAAGTCGCCTCCCCGGTCGAACTGGCGGATGGCATGGACGCGGGTTTTGACGGGATCGCCGCGCTCGATGACGAGAGGTTGATAGCCGCGCTGGGCCAGGTAGTGCGCGGCCAGCAGTCCACCGGGGCCTGAACCGACGATGACGGGCGGATCGGACAGCGGTTCGATCCCCGGCGATGGGTCGTCAAACACCGGAGAATCAAACTTCTCGACCCGTTCCGGGCCGTGGCGATGCGGTAGGTGAAAACCGTCATCCGGCAAAGTGACGACAGCGGAGTAGACGAACTTGAGCGAATCTCGCGAGCGGGCGTCGAGGCTCTTGCGAAGTATCCGCCAGGTCGCGACATCTTCCACGCTTCGCCCGAGCCGCTCAGCAATTACATTGGTCAGAGCAGCTTCCGGCTGATCGACCGGCAATTCGAGGTTTCTCAGTCTGAGCAGCATCACGGGGGAACTTTTTGGCGGTCTGGGTGTTTAATCTGGGACTTTCGCGGATTCCAAGTAGTCGGGTTGCCCGAATTGTCTTGGATGAGACTCCCTGGGGTCAGCGTGCGCGGAGACCGCAGGAGTTTCGCCGTTGAACGTCCGATTGTGGCAGCCGCCGTTCCACTTGTCACGCGTTCGCGCGTGCGTGAGAATGTCCGGCGGTATCCTCACAATTCTCACAATTGATACAGATTGAGTGCCTAACTGAAAGGCGTGTCTCAATGTCGCATCCATCGCGCCATGAGTCAGTTCCAAGTCCCTGGTTCAATTGGTGGCAGCAGGCGCGGAGCCTGTTCTCACGGTCCGAGCGGTTACGCCGACGGAAGCGATTGCAATCGCTCCCGACCTTCGAACGGCTCGAGGATCGCACGCTGCTCAGTTCGGCAACTCTGACCACTGGGATCGGAGACGCGAGTCTGTCGGTGACCATTGACGGTGGTGGCGAATTCAGATCCGCGATCTACGATCCTGTCGGGGCGATCACTCAGGCCGACACGACGTTCCAGTCGTCGCTGTATTTTCGAGAAGGTCCTGCCGGTGCCCGGCAGGAGTTTGGCAACGGCACGACCGATCCGCTCATCACGGTCAACGCCACCGGTACCCAAGCGACCGGGACGTTCACGGTCAACTCGCTCACATTCGACCTTGTCCAGACCGTCAGCCCTCTATTTGACGGAGCTGGTGTTCAAAACGGTGCGCTGCTCACGCAGAAGTACCTGATGACCAACACAGGCGCCACGACAGTGGATTTTGAACTGGTCCGATACCTCGATGGCGACCTGTTGTTCGATGGAACGCTGATCGATGGTGGCGGTCGGCTGACCACACCTTCCGGCACGGAAGTCCTCTTCGAAACGGACGCCGGCGGCGGTGGTTCCACGGCAACAACCTTCGTGGGTATTACGGGAACCGGGGGCACGATTCCGGCGGTCAATCGCTTCGAGATCGATTCCTACAGCGGGCTGGAGACCCGCATCGCGAACGGCACCGCGCTGGATGGTTTGATCACCGGCGATAACAATGCCGATGGGTTTGTCGATGCCGGGAGCGAGTACGACGTGACCCTGGGACTGCGCAACCTGTTCACTCTTGCCCCCGGTGCGTCGGACACGTACACGACTTTGACGGTCTTTGGTACGGGGGCACCAAACCAACTGGATTTTGGTGCGGGTGGCTCGGTCTTCAACGACCTCGACGGAGACGGAACCAATGACCCCGGAGAACCTCCGCTGCCGAACTGGACAATTTTTGCCGATCAGAACCGCAACGGGGTCTTGGATAGCGGGTCGCAAACCTTCACCGCGACCGACACCCCGAAGTTTTTGCGGGACACCACCATCACGAATTCGACGATTGATGTCGCCGGGTTTACAGGGGACGTCACGGACGTCACGGTGAATCTGGACATTACGCACGCGTACGATAACGACCTGACGGTCACGCTGATCGCCCCCAGTGGAAACCGGGTGAAGTTGTTCTCGCAAGTCGGCGGTTCGCTGGACAACTTCACGAACACGACTCTGGACGATCAAGCTGCCACTCTGATCACCGCGGGTTTCGTTCCATTCACCGGTTCGTTCCGGCCGATGGAGCCGTTGTCCCGGTTCAAAAGCGAGCCGCCCAACGGGACTTGGACTCTGGAAGTGAACGATGTTCGATCCCGCGATGAAGGGGTGTTGAATAACTGGTCGTTGACGATTGCCACCAGCGAGAATTTCGCAGTGAGCGACAACAGCGGCAACTTCAATCTCCGGCTGCCGAACGCCGGGATCTATTTCATCACCGAGGTTCCGCAATTGGGTTGGACAGAGACCACTCCCGGCGGCAGCGGTTCAGTGCAGGTGCTGGTGCTCCAGAACCAGAATGTGACCGGTTTGTTGTTCGGGAACCGGGTGAGCAATGCCCCCGCGCCGGTGTTGCATCTGCCCACCGGACCGGTGACGTACACCGAAAATGCCCCGGCCGTTGTGCTTGATCCCGGGATGCGGGTGGAAGACGCGAATTCCTCCAACTTCAACGGGGGGAGCGTGACTGTCTCGCTGACTGCCAATGGCACGGTGAACGACCGTGTGGAGATTCTCAATCAGGGAACCGGAGTCGGTCAGATTTCGATCTCGGGAGCGACCGTTCGCTTTGACGGAACGAGTATCGGAACCTTCACCGGCGGAAACGGGGCAACGCCACTGGTCATCACACTCAACGGCAACGCCACGTCGTCGATCACCACGGCGCTGCTGAGGGCGATCACGTTTCGTACCCTGGGGGAAAACCCGTCCACGTTGGCGCGGACGGTTCAGGTTTCGATCACGGATGGTGTGGGTGGCTTCACCAGCGTCCCTGTGGTGACGACCGTGAATGTCGTGGCCGTGAATGATCCGCCGGTCAACACGCTGCCTGGCCCCATCACGGTGTCAAAGAACAATTCGGTGACGATCAGCGGAGCGACGGCCATTGCCGTGTCCGACGTGGACGCCTTGGACACCGATCTGGTGCAGGTGCAATTGACCGCTCAGGATGGCACGCTGTCGTTGAGCACGACCAACGGTCTGACGTTCTCGTTCACCGATCCGAACGGAACGGGAGCGGGCAGCGGCACCGGTGATTTCACGATGACATTTCGTGGCACGCGGACCAGTGTCAACGCGGCGCTGAACGGGTTGGTCTTCGCACCACTGTTGGGGTTCGCTGGCTCGACGACGGTTGGCATTGTCACGAACGACCTCGGGACAACTGGAACGGGTGGAGCACTGACGGATACCGATGCCCTCGGTTTCACGGTGGTCAACCTGATTCCCACCCTGACTGCCATCGCGACCCTGACTGGTGCCGCCGAGGACACGGACTTCACGATCACGTATGCCGCTCTGGCCGCGGCGGCAAACGAGGCCGATGCCAACAACGATGTCGTCACGTTCCGCGTGGACAGCGTAGGGATCGGCAGCACATTGACAAAGACCGGTTTCGCGGTGATCCCCGGCCTCACCACATTGGGAGTCGGCGAGTCATTGGTGTGGCGTGGCCCAGCCAACACCAACGGCATCCTCGCCGGATTTGCCGTCCGGGCCTTCGATGGAACCGACGTGTCGTCGCCACCGGTGGTGGTCAATATCGACGTGTCGCCGCAGCCAGATGCTCCGACGCTTTCGCTGGTGAGCACGCTGCCCGGTGCATTTATCAGCGTCCCGGCGATCAACAACATCCCGTTCGACATCACGTATTCGCAACTGGCCGCTGCGGCCAACGAAGCGGACGTGGATGGCGATGCTCTCAACTTCCGCGTCGAATCCATTGGCACGGGCAGCACGCTGGAGGAGGGATTCGGACCGGTCATTCCGGGGAACAGTCAACTCAGTCCGGGCGAGACATGGACTTGGACATCGTCCCTGGGGGCATCAGGCGACACCGCCGCGTTTACGATCGTGGCCATTGACCCCGGTGGGCTGACATCGGGCACACCGATCACCGTGTTAGTCAACGTGATTCCGAATCAGGCACCCACGCTCACTTCCGTCGGCACGCTGACGGGTGGGTTGCGAAACATTCCCTTCCCGGTCAGCCACACACTGTTGGCCGGTGTCGCCAATGAAGCCGATCAGGACAACGATCCAATCAGCTTCCGGATCGAGACGCTCACCCAGGGGACGCTCACCAAGAATGGTGTTGCGGTGGTTCCGGGAACGACGACCGTCGCTGCGGGCGAAGCCTTCTTGTGGACACCACCCGCCGGCGTGCAGGGGACCGCGGTCCCGGCTTTCACGATCGTGGCGTTTGACGGGTTCCGGCCCTCGGCCACTCCCGTTCAGGTCAACGTCGAACTCATCAACCTCGCACCGACGTTCACGTTCATCCCCACGTTGACCGGCGGACAAGAAGACCAACCGTATCCCATTCCGCATGCCGCCTTGATCGCCCAGGCCAATGAAGCCGATCAAAACAACGATCCCATCAGTTTCCGAATTGGTCAGTTGGGAGTCGGCACACTGACCATCAACGGGCAGCCCGTTGTCGCCGGTTCCACAATGATCACCGCCAGCGACACAGTCACGTGGACGCCCCCCGCCAATCTGAGCGGAGTCTTTCCGGCGTTTTCCATTCGAGCCTTCGATGGCGACCTGCTGTCCAGCGCCGAAGTTCCCGTCAACATCTCGTTGACACCCGTTCCGGATTCACCCACGCTGACCGCAATCAACACGATCTCGCTTGGGTTTGAATCGTTGCCGTTCGACTTCACCTACGGAATTGTTGCGGCCGCCGCGAACGAAAACGATGCCGATGGGGACGTGGTCAGCTTCCGTGTCGAATCGGTGGTGACGGGCACACTCACGAAGAACGGCCTGTCGGTCGTCGCGGGCGTCACGTTGCTCGGTCCCGGAGAAAAGCTGGTGTGGACGCCTCCCGCCGGGACAAGTGGCGTGGTTGCGGCGTTTACCGTGCGGGCGACGGACGGAACACGGGCCAAAGTGCTCAATGTCACCAATCCCGGCCTGCTGACCGACGGCGACCGCTTCACGATTACCACGGGAAACACGTCGGTCGCATTTGAATTCGAAAACACCGCGATCGGGAATGGAGTCACGCCGGGAAATATCGCAGTCAACTTCACGGCGGGCCAGACTGCGGCGGAGGTGGCGGCGACAATTCAGGCGGCGATCAACGGCTCGACCCTGAACGTGATCAAACCGGCTCCGCTGACCGGTTCCCAGGTGACGATCGACGGGGTTGTTTTCAATCCCGCAATCAGCACCGTGCTGGTGAACGGTTCGGCAATGAGTGCGGCCGATGGTGGGCCGAGTTTGCGGGCGCTCTCCGCGACGAGCGTCACTGCCAGCGTCCAGGTTGAAGCATTACAGCCCAAGCAAATGTTGCGGGCGTACAATCGCCCGCTCGACTACCACTTCTTCACGACCTCCGCCCCGGAGTATCAAAACGCGGTCGACCACGGTTACGTGGGCGAGGCCGCGGACGCGGCGGCAAATCGCACAGCGTTCGGCGTTCCAACCGTTCAAGCGCAGGGGACGTCGCCAATTCACCGGCTCCGCAATCCGTTCTCGGGGCGTCATTACTACACAAACAACACAGCCGAGAAAAACTTCCTGGCTCAGATCGGCTGGATTTACGAAAAAGACGAAGGGTTCATCTTCACGACCCAATTGCCGAACACCGTCGAGATCTTCAAACTGTACAACCGCAGCACCGGTGCCCACATTTATGTGGACAGTGCCACAACTCGACAAGCCATCCTGAATCTGTCGCCCGCGTGGGAAGGTCATCACACCAGCCTTGGCTTCGCGTTTCATTTCAATGCGAGCGGTGCCCCCGTGCTGACTCCGAGTAGCGCTCCCGCGCGGTCGGCCCCCAGTCGTGGTGATGCACCAGACGAAACGGTGACACGGTCTCTTCCGACACCACTGTCCAGCCATCCTCTCGGCACCACAATCGCCTTCGACCGGAATGAGCTGCCGGGCCAGATGGCGACCCGCGCCAGTTTGGTCACCCCCGCAGGCTCCGTTCCCTCGCGAGTCAACCCACAGAACTCGCTCGTCCGGCCATCCGGATCGGTGCTCGGCGACGAATCCACACAATCCCATCGACTCCAACAACCGGCTTTTCCCTCGTCATCGGCTCTGGATGATTTTTGGACCACGGTCGGCCGGGTGAACGGCGAGTTGTTGGGTGTCCTGACTGACTTGTAACGCGGTTGAAAATCGATGCACTTTCGAAGTCGGTCACGATTGTGTGACAGTCAAATGACCGCTGTGCAGCGACTTCAGCTATTCCCACCTGTTTCAAAATGCCACGGCCCGAAATGAATGATTGAGTGTTTAATTTCGGAATTGTGGGCCACGCATTCTGGACAAAGGTTTCAAGGTGGGACGGTCGAAGAAACTTTGTGTATTGCGTAGCTCTGCGCATGCCGTGAGTTTGTGCCGTTTGGCTCACGGAGACGCCGTTAAAGGAGTTACGCTTGTCGTCCAACCTGGTGTACGAACGCTCGGGAGTGCTTGAGAATGTTCGAGTTGGAAACCTGTCCTGCCCGGATCAACCCGTGGATCAGTCTCCTGAAGCAGCAGCTCCGGCGTTTTCGCCGGCAGCGGCCACGGAAGCAACGCACGGATCGGCAGCCGTTCGCCTACGCTGCGGAGCGGTTGGAAGACCGCACGTTGTTGGCCGGTCCCGAATTGGTGGCCATTCTTCCCAACGTCGGCAACTTCCTGACCGACGGTGAGATCCGCAACGAGGCCCCCGGCGAACTCACGCTGCGATTCAGTCCCGGCCAGACGATTGATCCCGCCACGCTCAGTGGGATTACAATCGTCGGGAGCGGGGCCGATGGCATTTTCGGCAACGCGAATGACGTCCCGATCACACCGGGTTTCCGCGGCATTGGAAGTTCTGCCAACGAGGTCGTTTTCCGCTTCGCCGAAACGTTGGCGGACGATCAGTACCGGATTACGATCGCAGGCACCGGCGCGAACGCGCTGGAAAACACGAGCAACGAACCATTCCACGCCGGGGTGGACCTGAACTTCAACTTCGAGTTGGACCTCGGCGCCCAAGTCACCGCCGTGGTGCCCCAACCGGTGCTGCGAAATAAAGTCCTTGCCGTGGCCAACGTGGCTCAGTTGACGGATGGCGATCGTTTCACCGTGACGGCCGGCGGCAGTCCGGTCACATTCGAATTCGACAACGGCGGTGCGGCAACGGGGACGGTTCTGGCGAATGGCAACATCGCCGTGGCCTTCACGGGGGCCACTCCTTCAGGCACAGTGGCAGCAGCCGTTCAAACGGCGATCAACGGCGTTGCGCCCGGTCTGGATGTCACGACGTCGCTGTCCGGCTCGCAAGTGACCATCGCTGGGGGAGCGTTCAATCCCACGCTGAGCACGACGCTGACGACTGGTACCGCGCTAACGGTGACCGATGGCGGGCTGACACAGCGGCAGAATGTCGTCACGGTCTTTTTCAACAACGACCCACTCAACGCGGCCGAAGCGGTCAACCCCGCGTTCTACCGGCTGGTGGACACGGCAACGAACGCGATTCTGCTGCCAAGCAGCGTCACCTACAGCAGTACAAACAACACGGCCAAGCTGACATTCGCGGCCAATCTGCCGTCGAGCACGTTCCGATTACGGATCGGTCAATCGGGCGAACCCAACAACACCATCCCGACTGTTCAGACGCTGAGCCTCACGGGCGCCCCGACCGGTGGTACGTTCACGCTGTCGTTCAATTCTCAACTGACCACACCCATTGCCTTCGATGCCACCGCCGGAATCGTCCAGACGGCGTTGGAAGGCCTGAGCAACATCAACCCCGGTGATATCTTGGTGACGGGTGGCCCGTTCACGACGGCTCCGCTGACCATCCAGTTCCAGGGACAGTACCTCGCTCAATACGTTTCGCAAATCGTGGCCAACGGCGCGAGTCTGACCGGCGGGACAACGCCTTCGATTTCCGTGAGTTCGAGCTTCGCGACCAATGTGGGGACGCTGTTCAGCACAACCGGCTTCAATTCGACGGCGTTCCTTGGTGATCACCAGGGTGCCAACGATGTGGACTTGTATCGCTTCGCGTTGTCGAACGCGGGCACGATCAACGTCACCGTGACACCCCAGTCGGGGCTGGATACGTCGCTGCGGTTGTTCGATGGAACGGGAGCGGCCGTGGCCGCAACGGTCGTCAATAACGGTGCCGGGGTCGCGGATACGCTGAGTTTCGTCACGGCGGCCGGGACGTTTTACCTGGGTGTGTCGAGCAACGGCAACGCGGGATACAACCCGGTGACCGGAACGGGCGCGGCGGGTGGGTCGACCACCGGTTCGTACTCGTTGAGCATTGGCACGACTGTCCTGCTCCCGGCGAGCGACGACAATTCCAGCTTTTCGAATGCCTCGGATGTGGGTGTGCTCGGCGGTGCCGGACAGGTGATCGCCGCGGCGATCACGCCGCAAACCGCGTTGCTTTTCGCACCCGAACCTGGCGGTCTGGACGAACCCGGCCACCGCGACATCCCTGCGGAATCGCACTTGGGTAGCGTCGGTACGACACCGGCTCCGCTGGCTTCGATCACGGTGCAGGATTATTTCTTCGGGACGGTGTACGGCACCGACCCAGCGGGGAATACCCTGTTCAATGCGATCACCGAGAATCAAAAACAACGCACCCGGGAAATCTTCGAACTGTACAGCCATTACGCGGGCATTCAGTTTCGTGAGACGCAGGGGAGTGGCATTCAAGTGGTCACCGGGGACATGCGGGCACTCAGCCCGACAGTTCCCACCGGTCCTGGTGGTGTGTCCGGCCTCGCCGCATTTGGCGGACCGGCGATCATGGACGCGGCGGAGAACTGGGGCAACAGCGAGTACGGTGGATCGTGGATGGCGACCGCGCTGCACGAAATCGGTCACACATTGGGACTGGGTCACTCGTACGACTTGCCCTCCATCCAGGGGAGCGGCCTCAGCGGTGAAGCGGTCTTCACGGGCGATCAGGATTACGTCCATCTCCTGCGGCTGTACGCACCGGACAGCACGGACGTCGATCTGTACCGGTTCGATCTGTCGCAAAGCGGCCAGTTCACGGCGGAAACCGTGGCTCAACGGCAAGCGACCAGCAGTTTGCTCGACACCGCGCTCGTGCTGTATCGGCAGGTGACTCCGGGCGTGCGCGAAGTCGTCGCCCGCAATGACGACTACTTCAGCAAGGATTCATATCTGAACCTGCGGCTGGACGCCGGCACGTATTTTGTCGGTGTCAGCAGCACGGGTAACACGAATTACGATCCGCGGGTGAGCGACAGCGGCTACGGCGGCACGACCGACGGTGTGTACACGCTCAGCCTGAACTTTGCCGCCGATGCCGTGACCAGTCTGACGGATGCGGACAACCCGCTGTCCACGAACCCGGTCTCGGCGCGCACGGCACTGGATGGCAATGCCGACGGATTGCCGGGGGGCACACATGACTTCTGGTTCGAAAGCGGCAACACGGTGTTTGTGGACAAGTCGGCGTCCGCGGCCGGAGCCAACGGTTCGATCACCAACCCGTACAACAACCTGGCGACGGCGTTGACGGTCGCGTCGTCGCGAATTGTCGTGCCGACGACCGGCGGTGCGGGCCTTGCCGACGGCCAGACATTCACGGTCAGCGACGGCGTCAACTCGCCGACGACATTCGAATTCAACAGTGCTGGCGGCGTGACGGCCGGCAACGTGGCAGTGCCCTTCACCGGAGCGGACCTGTCGACGACCATCGCTACCAGCATCGCGACCGTCGTGAACGGCGTGTTGTTCACACTGAACTCGGTGGCCACCGCGACGGGCGATCGCGTGGACATGACGAACGTCACCAATCTGGACGTGCGCGGCACGCCGGGACTGCTGACGGCGGTGAGCCTCGTGCGGATCGTCGGGAACGGCGGCACCGATCGCAATCTGCTGACGCCGGCCGATGCGACTCCGTATTTGATCGGCCGGGACAACTCGGGTAACGCGCTGGCGGATGGCACGAACTTCGACGTGCCGCAGGGCGTGACGGTCATGATCGACGCCGGAGCGGTCTTCAAATCGCAGGGGGCGATCGTCGATGTCGGCACGTCATCCGTGAACATCGACCGCAGTCAGTCGGCATTGCAGGTTTTGGGAACGCCCGTCAACAACGTGGTCTTCACGTCGTTTCACGACGACAGCCTGGGTGGCAACAGCGACGGCGTGTCGACGGGACCGGCCGCCGGGCACTGGGGCGGGTTGGTCTTCCGGCAGGATTCGGACAGCACGCTGGCGGGCGTGTTCCTGAACATCGTGGAGCAGGCCGACCTGCGATACGGCGGCGGACAGGTCTCGGTCAATTCGCAGCAACAGGTGTTCAACCCGATCCACCTCGTTCACGAGCGGCCGACGATCTCGTTCAACACGATCCGGTTCAGCGCCGACGCTGCGATTTCGGCCGACCCCAACAGCTTTGAAGAAACGCCGGACCGCGTCGGCCCGGACTTCCACGCCAACCGGCTGACAAACAACACAATCAATGGCGTGTTCGTCCGCGTACAAACGCAACTCGGCAGCCCCGTGGATCGGCTGGACGTTTCGGCGCGGTTGGACGACACCGATGTCACTTACGTCGTGACCGAGAACCTGCACGTCAACGGCAACGCGGGTGGTGCGGTCACCGTCAACGAGCAGCAGCGGTTGTTGGTCACGGGCGGGCCGACCGGCGGATCGCTCACGCTGACATTCACCGACCCCACCGGCATCACGGCGACGACGGCTCCCATCGCGTACAACGCACCGGCAGGAGTGGGCATCAACGAAGTGCAGCGTGTCACCATCAGTGGAGCGCCGACTGGCGGATTTTTCTCACTGACATTCGGTGGATCGACGACGTTCCTGAACTACAACTCCACAGCGGCGGCGGTACAAAACTCGCTCGAATTTCTGCCGACGATTGGATTCGGCAACGTGCTCGTGACGGGCGGACCGGGGCCGAATACTCCGTATGTCGTCACGTTCCGGGGCACGTTGGCGGGGACCAATGTGGCCCAGATGACGGCCAGCGGCGCGAGTCTGACCGGCGGCTCGTTTCCCGCAGTCACCGTGACCACGACCACACAGGGAGTCGGCAGCGTGCAGGCGGCATTGGAAGCGCTGCCGAACATTGGTGTCGGCAACGTCACCGTCACAGGCGGCTCGCTCCCCAACAGCCCATTGACGATCAACTTTGCGGGGCAGTTTACGGGACGGGACGTGACGCAGTTGACGGTGGATGCCACCGGGCTGACCGGTGGGAGCTCGCCTGCCGCCGGTGTAACGACGCTGACTCCGGGCGGGCTTCGGGGGCGGTTGGCCGGCCAGTTGGTGATCGATCCGGGCGTGGTCGTGAAGCTGCTCGGATCGCGCATTGAACTAGAACGTGGTGCCTCGCAACTGATCGCCGAGGGAACCGCTGAAAAACCGATCCAATTCACCAGCCTGAACGATGACCAGTTCGGAGCCGGCGGCACGTTCGACACGGGCGGGAATGGCTCGACGACTCCGGCGGCGGCGGATTGGGGCGGGTTGATCTTCAACGCGGTGTCAGGCGCCAGCCTCGACCACACCCACATCGCCTACGGTGGCGGCACGGTGCCGATCGAAGGGGCCTTCGATCAGTTCAACACCATCGAAATCCACCAAGCGGACGTGCGGATCACCAACAGCACCCTGGAAAACAACGCAAGCGGGTTGGCCAGCTCCACCCGGAACGGCCGGGGGACGAACGACAGCGGCACGATATTCGTCCGCGGCGCACAGCCGATCATCGTCAACAACATCCTCGTCAACAACGCGGGGAGTGCGATCAGCATCAACGCCAACTCCCAGACGAGCGACCAGCACCCGGACTCCGGCCGCACGACCGGGACGATACAGAGTTTCGGCCTGTTCGATGACAATTCCGGTCCATTGGTCCGGTTGAATCAACTGGAAAACAACGGCATCAACGGGATGCGAATTCGGGGCGAGGAGTTGACCACCGAGAGCGTATGGGATGACACGGACATCGTGCATGTCCTGTCTCAGAATGACCCGACGAGCCTGATCACCACAGACGGGTTGGTCATCGGCAACAACTTTCACACGTATGGTGGCTTGCGGTTGGAAAGCGATACGACGGCCAGCCTGGTCGTCAAGTTGCAGGGTGCGAACGCCGGCTTCACAGCCAACGGTATTCCTCTGGATATCAACGATCGGATCGGCGGCACCATCCAAGTGGTCGGGGCACCGGGATACCCGGTGGTCATGACGTCGTTGCAGGACTGTCTGGTTGGCGCCGGATTCAAACCGGACGGTCAGCCGCAAACCGACACGTTGAGTTCCGGCGAGTGTGACCCCACGGCACCGCAGCCGGTTGGAAATTCGGGAGCCGTGTTGATTGACGGCAGCGACCGCGACGCACATGGTTCGGCCCTGGTCGGGGCAGACAACGTGGCGGGGACGGCAGACGACGTCAATCAGACTGGTTGGCTGTTCATCGAACAGTCGGTGAATTTTGCAGCCAACGGTGCGCGCAATAACGCACCGAACGACGTGCTGGTCATCGGCGCGTCAGCCGCTGGTGGTGGCGGCGGACCATTTGGTGGCGGGAGCGCGTTGGGCGCGATCACCAGCGTCACGACGGTGCTGGGACTGACTCAAACGGTGGTGACTGGTGCGGCAATCAGCACGGTCAACTTCAACCTGTACAAAGTGATTTACGTTCCGACGGACCGTCAAAATGTTGGTGGTGGCGTGACCGATGCGGACCTCGCCCTGCTGGCAGCACGCACGGCAGAGATCCAAACGTTCGTGAATTCCGGCGGAAGCGTGGTCGCCTTGACGGAGGCCACGGCGGCGAATCCCTATAGCTGGCTGCAGTTGCCTCAGCCCTTCCAAATCCGCACGTCGCCGTTGAGTGGAAGTGGAGGAGGTCCGTTTGGTGGTGCCGGAGGAACATCACCGCTGCGCCTGACGCCAGAGGCGATTGCGGCCGGCTACACGCTCACGAGTGCAGAATTGAGCAACGGGACTCCGTACCACAACGTGTTCGTCGGCCCACCGGGCTTCAACGGGTTGCTACCGTTCGTACTGGATGACGGACTGGACCAGATTTCGGGCAACTCGGACGACGAAGTTGTCGCGCTGGGGCTTCAATCCGGAAGCTTTGGTCTCGGTGTTCGGAATCCGGGGACGGCGGGAGACTGGCGCAGCGTCCGTCTCGATCAGTACAGCAACGACCGCAACGTGGCCGTGTACAACGAACGCGAATCGTCGTACACCGCTGGTCAGGACGTCAACGCGACGCCGTCCAAGGCCGAACTGCTGGGCGTGCTGGCACCGAATGAGAAGAGTGGCGATGACCTGCGACGTCTCGGATTTGAAGTTCATGGATTCGTCGCCGCCGATGACGTGACGGATGTGGATGTCTACAGCTTCACGGGAACCGCCGGCAGCGAAGTCTGGGTGGATCTCGATCGCACGAGCTCCGCGCTCGACACGATGGTCGAACTGATCGACTTCAACGGCACGGTGCTGGCCCGGTCGCTGGACAACTTTACGCGCACCGGTTCGGTCAGCACGCCCGTCTTCGACATGACGAAGGACGTGGATCAGGGGGGCGATTATTATTCGACCAATCCGAAGGACGCCGGGTTGCGGCTCGTGCTGCCCGGCACGGCAGGCCAAAACGGCTTGTACTTCCTGCGCGTTCGCAGTCAACCCGTTCCGGGCAATGAGAACAGCCTCGAAGGTGGGACAACGACGGGTCGCTACCAGATGCAGGTCCGGTTGCGTCAGCGTGACGAAAAGCCCGGCTCGGTCGTAACGTTCGCGGATCTTCGCTACGCCACCAATGGTGTGGAAGTGCTGGGGCAGCCGGCCCATTCGCCTCTGGCCGGAGAAACGGCCGAGACAACCGGCGATAATGCCGGGACCGCCGGGGCTCAAAACATCGGCAACCTGCTCAGTCAGGATCGAAACACGATCAGCGTGGCCGGCAACTTGTCGGCTGCCGACGATCTGGATTTCTATCGCTTCACCGTCGACTACCAGCTCATCCAGGAAATCGGCGGACTTAGCGCAGCGGCCAAGACGTGGGCCACAGTCTTCGACATCGACTACGCCGACGGCCTCGCCCGCCCGGACACCACGCTCGCGATTTACGATGAAGCGGGTCGGTTGGTGATGATCGCCCGCGACTCGAATGTGGCCGACGATCAGCCGGCGCCGGGACAGGGAATCGATCTGGATGATCTCAGCCGCGGTTCGGCGGGCAAGCTCGACCCGTTCATCGGCTCGGCCCAGTTGGCGGAATCGACGGCGGCGGACGATTTCTACTACGTGGTGGTCTCGTCGAATCGACAGTTGCCGAGTCAACTGGATCAGTTGTTCAACGCGGCGGCGACCGTGGCGACCGCGCGACTGGAACCGGTCACCTCGCTGACTCGGGTTGTGGAAGACCACATTGGGTTCAGCGGTTACACGTCCAACAGCGCCGTCCTGGGTGGTCCGGTCCTGCCGACGACTCCGGAGTTGTTCGACATCACGACGGCGATCGCACTCGACACGCACGTGCGTCCGTTCAACCTGTCCGATGTGACGCTGTTCGTGAACTCGAACGGATCGCTATCCGCCGTCAACCCCTTTAATGGAACCTTCGAGTACACCGCGGGCAATGGCGGCACGTTCGCCAACATGCAGGACATTGCCATGCGGTCGGATGGCCAGTTGTGGGGCTACCGCAGCGTGCCGGGCACGGCGAACGTGGCTGGTGAAGTGGGCACAATCAATACGGGATCGGGTGCATACGCGGCTCTGGGAACGGACGCCATTCCAGACACCGTCCTGAACACAAATCAGGTGGATGCCCTCGCGTGGCTGCGAACGGGTTTCCAAGGCGGAACACCTACGTATCAGCTTTGGTACTCCGTGCGCGGCGGGGCCGCCGGTTCAACCCTGTTTCGAGCCGATCCGGCGAATGGCTCGGCTGCCGTGGTCGCAGGTCAGCCGTGGGGTGCCTACGGACAGATCGCTGGACCAGGGGTTGTCGGCACGACCAACGGGATGGCGTTTTCGCAATTGACAACGGAATTGTACGGTGTCAGCAGTGGCGGACAGTTCTACACGATTGACCCGTTCGGATTCCTGAATTCCGCCACGCTCATCGCCGACCTGTCCACCACAGGAACGGGCCTGCTGAATGCCGGCGAGGGGTTCACGGGGCTGGCACTGGGACCACAGAATCTGTCCGGGGGGCCCAATAACACACCCGGCTTCTATGCCAACTTGTTCTTCGGTCTGACGACCAACGGTCGGTTGGTGGCCCTGGACGCGGCCGGCGTGCCGCAGGTCGTCTTCGATAGCGACAATGACGGATTGGCCGATTCCACGACGATCACGACGAACACGTTTGGCAACGGACTGGCATTTTCGCCTCTGGATATCAACTTGTGGCACCCAACGATTGCCCGCGCCACCGATGTCGGACACGGCATCAACACGCCGTTCGACAACAGCCGCACACCCAATTTGGAAACCTTGTCCCAGAACGGCCGCACATTGTCGGAAGCGGCGGGGTTGGCGAGCTTCTATTTCGGTTTGGAAGAACTCAACACCACCAACAACCCGCCGACTTACTTCACGTACGGCGTCAACGGTCAGCATGGAGTTCAAAACTCCAACTGGCAGCGGGATCTGACGATCAACACCGGTAGCAATGTCATCGGCAGCACGACGGCGGGCGAAGCCGGCAATTACAATCTGCCAGGCGGCGCTTATGGCAGCCTGCTCACGAATGCTTTCAGCTTGGAAGGCTACGACCGAAACGACAAGCCGACGCTGTATTTCAATTATTTCCTGGAAACGCAGGGCGCGAATTTCAAAGACAGCCGGATGCGCGACGCCGCGCGGGTGTTCGTCTCGTCGGACGGTGGTTCGACTTGGGAATTGTTGGCCACCAACAACGGGAATGGCACGGGCTTGTTTACGACGGACGCCGTCCGTTCCGCTCCGGGGACTGAAGACGGCGAATTGCCGGCCTTCAATTCGGTCTCGACCGATGCGGACATCCGGTTCAGCAATCAGCAGGTTCAGGAATTGTTCGATAACACCGGGGCGTGGCGTCAGGCGCGCGTCGACCTGGCCAACTACGCCGGCGATGCCAGCTTGATGTTGCGATTCGATTTTTCGACCGCTGGTGAAATCAATGCGCGGCCGGGAGAGAATGCGCTGCCGGTCGGATCGAACTTCGGCAACTCGAACGACACCGGACGGGCGCAGAACAACGACTTCGAAGGCTTCTACATCGATGACATCCTCGTCGGTTTCGCGGAGCGGGGCGAAATGGTCACTGGCTCGGCCGCCAATCAGACCACTTATTTCCAAACACCCACGAATATCAACCCGACTCCGCCGCAGGAACAACTCGCCGGTCCCTATCAGCTCGAAATCCGTCGCGGCACGGAGTACGCGATTCAGCCCGATCCGGGACAGCGGTTCATCGTCATTCCGCAGGGGGCGTTGGTCGACACCAACGACCGGCTGGTGGACGCGATCACAATCACCGCGCCGGTGGGAGCGGTAATTATCGATGGTCAGCAGTTCTCGGTCAGCGACGGGACCAGCACACGGACTTTCGAATTCGACAGCGACGGATCGGTGGTGGCGGGAGCGGTGACGGTGCCGTTCACGGCCAACGACACGGCCGCGACAGTGGCCCAGAACATGTTGAATTCGATCTTGGGCGTGGCGGGATTCGGCGTGAATGGCGAAGTGGTCGCGACGAGCAACAAAGTGCAATTGATCGGTGCCGTTGATGTGACGCCGATCACGGTCCTGTCGAACATCAACATCAGTCTCAATCTGACTTCGATCCCGGAAGATGGGTCACAAACGGCCACCGGGACGATCACTCGCGATGTCGTCACCAATTCACCACTGACGGTGACGTTGACAACACTGGTGAATGGCAGTGATGTGGTGCTGACCACGTTCTCGGTCATCATTCCCGCGAACCAGGCGTCGGCCAATTTCTTCCTGTTCGGCAACGAGGACGCGATTTCCGAGGGGACGGAAACGGTCGTCATCGAAGCGAGCGCCACGGGCTTTGCCCCCGTGACCACGACGATCGACGTGATTGACAACGATTCACCGGCGTTGACGGTCACCATCGCTCCGGGTTCCGTCCTGGAGACTTCGCCATTCGGTACCGCGGTGGCGACGATCACGCGGAACACGACCACATCGGTCCCGTTGACGGTGACCCTGACCAGCCTGGACCCGAGCGAACTGCTCGTGCCCACCGTGCTGCCCGGAGCACCGATCAACGAGGTGGAAGCGAACAATTCGCTGGCGACCGCTCAAAACTTGGACAACGCCGGTTGGTCCACGACCTTCGACGCCAATATCGGCGATGCGACGGTGAACACGTCGACCACCATTCCGCACGTCACGATCATCGGCACCGGTAACGGGACGTTCGATTACTACTCGTTCACGGTGGCGAATGTCGGCGATCGGGGCATTTTTGACATCGACGCCACGAACGCCGGTCTGGGTGATTCGGAGATCTTCCTGTACGACGCGCTGGGAAATCTGCTGGCCCAAGACGACGATTCCTCGATTACCGAAGGGGCGGGCGGCAGCACAACCGGAAACGATTCGTTTTTGGAATTCACTTTCCTGGCGGCGGGAACGTACATCATCGGTGTCGGCGAATTCAATTCGACCGGCTTCTTCGGTGGCATCGTCGGGAATACGCTCGATAACGGTGACGCGTATCAACTGCAGGTGTCGATCCAGAATCATCCGCTGACGCTTGTGGCTGCCGGTGCAGCGACCACGACCGTGACGATCCCGGCCGGTTCGGTGTCGGTGAATGTGCCGCTCATCACCGTGCAGGATTTGTTGCTGGACCTCGACCAGACGGCCAGCATCGTGGCTTACACCTCGGGTTTTTCGAGTGGCACGGGCAGTGTGACGGTGCTCGACACGGGCAATGCCACATTGACTGTGAATGTGGTCGCAAATTCGGTCGTCGAAAGCGCCGGTCCGGCCGCGACCACGGGGACGGTCACGATCAACCTGGCCAGCTCGGCGGATTTGACCATCAACCTGTCCAGCAACGACACGAGCGAAGCGACGGTCCCCGCCAGCGTGGTCATCCTTGCGGGGCAGTTGACATCCGCACCATTTAATGTGGACGCGGTCGACGACATTTTCATCGACGGCGCTCAAACCGTCACCGTCACCGCATACGTTTCGGGCGTGGCCAGCGGACAAGATACGCTGCAGGTGACGGACGACGGCACGGACACGGTCGCCCCCGGGACTGTGTTGTGGACCGCTCAGGGGCCCAGCCCAATCCAGAATGGCCAGACGGAAAACGTCACACCGAACAACGAGGTGGGTGGCGCCCTGCACGCGGTGGTTGCGCATCCAACCAATGCTGACATTTTGTACGTGGGCAGCGTCAATGGCGGCATCTGGA
>JACRIH010000547.1 GCA_016235885.1 Planctomycetales bacterium
CGCCGTAACCGCATCAACCCCCGCGTCATCAAACGGAAGATGTCCAAGTGGAACAAAAAGCGTCCTCATCATCGACGCCTCAAACCCTTGCTCAAACACTTTGAAGACTGCATCGTTATGGCTAATTGAACGGTATTGCGCTTAACCTTAGCGATCTTCTGCATGATGGCACCTGAGCCTTTCGTGCCTGTCCCAATCGGAGTGGGTCCGCTGCGCGGACCTCAATCACCGGGGCTGGTCCGCGCAGTGCATCCTGCCTCACTCGACCTTCAAGCATACGATCACGATGCGCGAGCTCAACGTCGCGACTACTCGGTCGTAGGTTGGGCATTCCTGTCCGACCCGTGATGGAAGACAGCACGCAACACACGGACGGGCAGGAGTGCCCATCCTACGCGATGGGAGCCGATTCAACGGGGATTCCTCCGTCGTCGTCGGAACCGCCACGGTGTCATTCGGTCTTGCCCTGTTTGTCCGATTTGCCGTAAAACCCCGCCGCCGGAAGGACGGTTGGCCTCGCCAAACTGGTCTCCGGGTCAGGCTGGAAAGCCTGACGTACGATATCGTCTCTCAAAGGATGGAGAGCCATGCGGACATTTCGAATCGAATGGAATTCACGTCACCCCTGGTTGTTCGCCGTGCTGGCATTGCTAGGCGGGATGTTGCTCCCCGGATGTGGCAAGTCGGATGCGACGACACCGTCCGCTGCGGGGAATTCCGCGACCGGACCGGCCGCGAATTCGTCGTTGCCGACGGCATCGATTGGGAACCAGACGGCAAGGTCCGAGGATGATGGCGATGACGAGCCGGACACCGACGACATGCAGCCCACCGAGTTGAAGGAGGGATCGGCCGACTGGCTCGTGCGCGAGTGCATGCGGATCAGGATTCAACCGCCTCCCAAGACAGATGACGTCGAGGAACTTCGCAAGAACCGCAAGGAGCGGAACGAGCAAATCGTTCAGCATGCCCAGCAGGCGATTCAACTCACGCACAACGATGCCGAACGGGAACGGCTGTTCAGCGCCGCCATCCACCACTTGATGGAGGCTCGCTTGCAACTCGCGTTGCAGGGGGACCGCGACAGTATCGACGGGCTGTACGACGACGCCGAAGCGCTCTGGAAGCGCGATCCCGAATCGCAGGCGGCCTCCGAATCGGCACACACACTGGTCAACATGGCGTACGGCTTCGCGAAGAGCGGCACGAAAAAGGATTCTCGGTGGCTGCAAGAGTTCGCCCGGCAGGCGACGCACTTCGCCCAGAATTTTCCGAAGCACGAAGCCAAGTCGCTGCCCCTGTTGTTCACGGCGGCGCGAAGCTGCGAACTGCACGGGATGTTTCCCGAAGCGAGCGCATGCTACAAGCAGGTCGTCGCGTTGTTTCCGCAGACCAGCTACGCGGCGCGATCGACGGCGGTTCTGCGTCGGTTGAACCTGCCGGGGCAGTCGGTGCAATTGAGCGGGCCGACACTGGCCGGCGGACAGGTGGCCGTGGAGGATTTCTCTGGCAAGGTCGTGCTGGTCGTGTTCTGGTCCACCGAAGCCAAGCCGTTTGAACAGCAACTCCCCGCGCTTCAAGCTGCGATTCAGAAGTTTCGGAAGCAACCGTTCGCGGTCGTCGGCATCAGCCTCGACAAGGACCGGCTCGCCCTCGAAGACTACGTTGCACGTCGCGAAATCACGTGGCCACAGATCTTCTTTGACGACGAAGAAAAGCAAAGTTGGAACCACCCCATTGTGAGCTATTACGGCGTGATGGACGTGCCGATGCTGTGGGTGATCGACCGGCAGGGGAAGGTCGCGAGCGTGAACGTGAAGGCGGATGAGGTGGAAACCACGGTGGAGTCGCTGCTGTCGGAGTAGGATGGGCACCCTGCCCGTCCGTCGGTCAAAGGTCAGTGGCGGATCAGCGGGACGGAGGCCGGAGCGAGCCACCCTCACCCCGACCCTATCCCGGAGGGAGAGGGGGCAATCGAGATGGACCCCAGAATCAAGCTCACCGCAAAACAGCGAGCGATCCACGATTTCATCCGCGGCTTTCTGGTCGAACAGGGCCAGGCCCCATCAGTCCGCGAGATCGCCAAGCAGTTCGGCATTCGCTCGCCGAACGGAGTCCTCAGTCACCTCAAGGCACTCGAACGCAAGGGGCTGATCGTGCGCGAAGCGGGTGAGGCGCGGGCCATCCACCTGGCCAACCCGCTGCCGCCCGTCAAGTTGCCGATCGTCCATCGAGTGACCGCCGAAACGAACCTGTCTTCGTCGGCGATCGCGGACGAGGCCGACTTCAGCCTGCTGTTTCAAGCCGACAGCTTGTTCTGCCTGCGAGTCTACGGCGAACCGCTGGCGGCCGCGCGATTGCAGGATGGCGATTACGTGATCTTCCGACCCTCGTCAGAAGCGAACGAAGGCGATGTCGTGTTGATCGCATCTGGCGGCAAGGCCGAACCGGCGCAGGTCGGTCGCGTGCGCCGCGGCGCAGCGGGCCTGTTGGTAGAACTTTTGGATGCGGCGCGGACGATACCGGACTTGAACCAAGCTCGAATACTGGCCGTCGCGGTCGGCGTGGTGCGGCGGTTTTGAGTTGCCGTCGCGGCGAGTTGTAGGATGGGCACTCTTGCCCGTCCGTCAATTTTCGACCCGTCCGTCAATTTTCGACTTGTATGAGGACAGAAGACGGACGGGCAAGAGTGCCCATCCTACGAAACTCACCCCGCTTCGGCCTGCGTGTGCTCGGAGTTGAGTTTGTTGTACAGCGTCTTGAGAGCGATGCCGAGGACGATCGCAGTCTTGGGTTTGTCGCCGAGGTTTTTGTCCAGCGTGCGATGGATGATTTCCATCTCGATGTCACGAAGAGTTCGGGGTTTCTCGCCGCCAAGCGCAATTACGTCTTCCGCCGGAGCGTCCGGCCGGATGACTTTGCGCGTCCGACGAGTCACAGTCACCGGCAGATCGTCGGGCTTGATGACTTTGCCGTCGGACATGATCACCGCGTGTTCGAGGACATTCGCCAGTTCTCGCACGTTGCCGGTCCAGTCGTGCTGAACGAGTGTGTTGATGGTTTCGGGAGGCAGCAATCCCTCTGGCATCTTCGGGCGCTTGAGGTGTCTCGCGATGAGGCACCGCGCCAATTCGGCGATATCGTCCTTGCGTTCGCGCAGCGGCGGCAAGTGAACTTCAAACGTGTTGATCCGGAAGAACAGGTCTTCGCGAAAATCTTCCGCTTCAACCATTTCGCGGAGCAGGCGGTTGGTTGCGCACACGATCCGCACGTCCACATGAAAGGCGTCGTTTTCGCCGACGCGACGGACCTCGCCCGATTCGAGGAAGCGGAGCATTTTGACTTGCATCGGCTTGTCGAGTTCCCCGATTTCGTCGAGGAACAGCGTGCCGCCGTTGGCGA
Source organism: Planctomycetales bacterium (assembly GCA_016235885.1). Classification (GTDB taxonomy): domain Bacteria; phylum Planctomycetota; class Planctomycetia; order Planctomycetales; family Planctomycetaceae; genus JACRIH01. The sequence goes on from JACRIH010000547.1 coordinate 3,403, forward strand.
CTTCGAGCAGCCCCTTGCGTGGGGTATCCGCGCCGGTGAAGGCTCCCTTGCGGTGACCGAACAGTTCGCTTTCGACCAGGTTTTCTGGCAGGGCACCGCAGTTGACGGCCACGAACGGCATGGCACCTCGCGGGCTGAGGCTGTGGATCTGCCGGGCCACCAATTCCTTGCCCGTCCCCGTTTCGCCGAGGATCAGCACGCTGGAATCGGTCGGGGCGATGCGTTCGATCAGCCGGCGGACGCGCTGCATGGAGGACGATTCGCCGACAATCTGCGGGCCGCCTTCGACGGCGCGGAGTCGCGTTTCGAGGGCGATGTTTTTGTTCGTCAGCGCCCGTTTGTCGGCGACCCGTTGGAGTACGCTGGCAATGGCGGCGAGCTTGGGCGGCTTCGTCAGGAAATCGTACGCGCCGCGGCGGATGGCTTGGACCGCTTCTTCAAGGCCCCCGTGGCCGGTCATGATGATGACATCGGTCTCGGGCGAGACGCGCTTGAGGTGGTCGATGACATCCCAGCCGCCATTCATCGTCCCGCTCAGACCGGGCATCCGCAGGTCCACGATAGCCACGTCGAACGTGTTCTTTTCGAGGGCCGCGATCGCGGCGCGTCCGTCCTCGCAGATGGTGGCTTCGTGCCCCATGCGTGGCAACTCGTTCCGCAGCACATCCCGAATCGGGGCTTCGTCATCAACGAACAGCACCCGCAGCTTGTTCACCGGCGAAGTGTTCAACCGTCCGCTCCTTGCGTCAGCACATCAACGTCCTTGTTTTGAAGGGCGGCATGCTAGCAGGGAGCTGGAATTGGGGGAACACGAGAGTTGCTCAGCGACTGTGTTGGCGGTCACGACGCACTTCGCGGATTTTGTTGTGGCAACCATGCCTTGCTCTCGTTCTGTGGATTCCGAGTCCGGGTGGAGTGGACTGCCATGAGTCTGACAGGAGCAAGTTTCATTGTGGAATGGTGAGACATCCGAAGCCGCTTTGAAGTGACTCACTGGAGTTTTCCGCGACCGAGGATCGGCCAGACCACTTCCAGTCGGTCACCCCGAAACCCGTGGAACTCGTCGTGCAAAACGGTCGTGAAGTCGCCGTAACCAACCACGAGTTCCACCTTGTCTCCAATTTTGAGGTCTTGTGAGTTGGGACCGAGAGAAAGTTCGCAATGCTCGGCGCTCAAGCGTTTGATCTCGGCGTCCGGATGGCCGACGACGAGCGGCATGGCAACGTCAGGGTTGAGCGTCTTCCGACCTGAATCGAGAACGGCTCGTTCGAGAGTCGGACGACTGACCACCGTCGCCAAAACAGTCAGCGCGTAGTCGAGTCCCTCGACGTGGCATTTGTGACGGTAAAACGGGTCCATGAAAATGCCGCCGCCAGCCTGGAGTTCGGTCACGCCGGGAAGGGTCGCGGTGATTTGATACGACCCCGTGCCGCCTGCGCTGACAATGTCACACGGCAACCCCGATTTGAGCAGCAGGTCGCGGCATCCGACCAGCGTCGCGATGCTCTCTTCAATCTGCCGCCGCTTCTCCACCGGTTCGGGCAGTGTCAGCAGATGTCCTTCGTATCCCATCACCCCGGCCAGCTTGACCCCCTGCAACCGATCAATCGCCTGCGCCAGATGTAGCGTGTCCGTCCCCGGGCGCGTGCCGACTCGGTCCAGACCGATGTTCACTTCGATCAGCACCCGCGCGGTGACACCCTGACGCCGGCACATCGCTCCCAGCGGTTCCACCTGCGCGAAGTGGTCACACGCCACGATCGGGTCCGCCCAGCGGCACAGCGATGCGACACGCTCGACCTTTCGCTCGCCAACGATCATGTTCGCGATCAAGATATCGCGGACGCCACCTGCTGCCATGACTTCTGCTTCAGACACCTTGGCGCACGTCACGCCAATGGACCCCGCCGCCAGTTCACGCAGCGCAATCGCCGGAGTTTTGTGGCATTTTTCGTGCGGTCGCCATTGGACCTTTTTCTCGCGACAGAACTCGGCCATCTGCTCGATGTTCGACTCCATTTTGTCCAGGTCGATACACAACACGGGAGTATCGAGGTCGGACTTCCGGGCACCGATGAGCGACTGAGGCATGACGACTCCTGCGGCAGGAATGCTTGCGAGAACTCTCAAATATTGGACAATGATCCCCGCAAAGACGCAAGCAGACGAAACCCCTTTCGGGAGATGCACCGTGGTCACAACAAAGTCGTCGGGGATTGGATGCGTATTCGCCGCTGCTTGCGGAGTCGCGCTGTTGAGTCTTCACGCCGAAGTCGCCACGCTGCCGGCTCAAGATCAACCAGCGAAAGCGAAGTCTGCTGTAAAGCCCACGACACCGGAATTGCTCAAAACCTTTTTTTTGGAGTTCGTAGAAATCACACCAGGTCGCGGCAAATATCCCGCCTCGTTCTTGATGGGAACCGAACGAGGCCCGTGGTCCGAACAGCCTGCGCATCGCGTGACATTTTCCACGTCATTCCACATTGCCAAGTACGAAGTCCCACAAAATCTGTACGAAGCCGTGATGGGTTCGAACCCCAGCCGCTGGAAAGGTCCGCGCAACTCCGCCGAGAATTTCACGTGGCAGGATGCTCAGGATTTTTGTCAGCGCATCACTCGTCTCCTCCGCGAAGACAAGTTGATCACCGAAACCGAATCCATTCGAATGCCGACTGAAGCCGAGTGGGAATACTGCTGTCGAGCTGGCACGACGACACCATACAGTTTCGGCGAGTCCGCCACCGCCCCCGCCGACGTGGGGGTCAAGGCGAGCATCCTCGACAAGTTCGGGTGGAGCACGAGTAACGCCGCCGGCAACGACCCGCCAGTCGGCGCGTTGCAGCCCAATCAGTGGGGTCTCTACGACATGCACGGCTATCTCTGGGAATTCGTGAGCGATCCTTGGCACGAGAACTACGCCGGCGCCCCCACGGATGGCTCCGCCATCTCACGCCCCGACGCAGCTTCCCGCCGAACTGTTCGCGGCGGCTCATGGATGGAACGGTACGAGTGCCACCGTTCAGCGTATCGCCAGCCAGTTGTCGAATCAGCAAAGGGTGAAGGGATCGGGCTAAGATGTATCAAGACAACCTGTGACGTAAGATAGTAGCATCGGCAAAGTTCCCACGGACTTGTTGACAACCATTCCGAGCCGATTAGAATCCAAGCCTTTGCCCGAGATCGAAGCGGCGAACCTGCCTGCACAGCCTCGTTCTGTTACAGCCAACGCCGCTCGAACGCCGATCAAGTTGTTCCGTCTGTGGATGAAGTTTCAACTTAGATTGGCGTCAACACGAAATCGAGGGCGCATAGCTCAGTTGGTTAGAGCGCAGCCCTGATAAGGCTGAGGTCCTTGGTTCGAATCCAAGTGCGCCCAATTAAGTGGTTTGGGGAATTCTGCGTACGGTTTTCGGTTCGTCTGCAAATGAGCACGCGCGGAAATCAATGGTTGGCCGGAAGCCACAAGTCCCCAACTACGTTGTGTTTTCGGGGGGACGTAGCTCAATTGGGAGAGCGCCGCTTTTGCAAGGCGGAGGTTGCCGGTTCGATCCCGGTCGTCTCCATTTCTGGTCAGGACTTGGGTTGTTGAGAAAATCTGCCGAAGCTGCTTGACGATTCACACCCATCTCCGTATCATCCCGATCCGCCAAACGCAGCATGAGCATGGAAGTCGTTGCTGACTGAAGAAATGGATGCAAGGCACTGTGTGATGGATTGAAGCCGCACCGAAATCACCTTTCGGTTCCGCTTCAGCCCATCAGTGGTTGGTGCCGCAGGATACCCGCGAAGGCGGTGTTATTTTGCGGCTTTGTTCTTTGACAATTTGGTAGCGGCAAGAGTGGCATCACTGCACGCGACGTGAGTACGTTCTCACGCCAAAGCGTGTCAGAAAAAAAACAAACTCTTAGGATCATGGTGATCCGCAATGATTTGGCTGACCGTCGCCCGGTCGGCCGCATGTAAATTGTCTCGTGTTTGGGGCAAGAATCATTGTGGTCAAGTTACTAAGGGCATGTGGGGGATGTCTTGGCGTCAAGAGGTTATGAAGGGCGTGGAAGTCTGCGATAAGCCCGGGGGAGTTGTCAAACAAGCTTTGATCCCGGGATTCCCGAACCGACATGCATTGAATACATAGATGCATGCCAACAACGCGGTCAACTGAAACATCTAAGTAGCCGCAGGAAAAGAAAGAAAGTTCGACTTCCTTAGTAGCGGCGAGCGAAACGGAAAGAGCCCAAACCGTTGGGCTACGGCTCAGCGGGGTTGTGGGGCCTATCACTGTGGAGTTACAAAACGGCCAACTAGAAGAATCCGATGGAAAGCGGAACCAAAGCGGGTGACAGTCCCGTATTCGGCAGTTGTGTCGTCTCCCGATGGGTACCCGAGTAGAACCAGCCACGTGGAATCTGGTTTGAATCTGGGAGGTCCATCTCCCAAGGCTAAGTACTCCTTGACGACCGATAGTGAACAGTAGGGCGACCGAAAGATGGGAAGAACCCCTGTTAGGGGAGGATACTGAACCTGAAACCACATGCCTACAAGCGGTCGGAGCCCCATGCAGCAATGCGGGGTGACGGCGTGCCTTTTGCATAATGATCCAGCAACTTATTGTCATTGGCTCGGTTAAGGCCTTACGGGCCGGAGCCAAAGGGAAACCAAGTCTGAATAGGGCGACACAGTCAATGGCAATAGACGCGAAACCCGGTGATCTACTCATGGGCAGGTTGAAGCGTGGGTAAGACTGCGTGGAGGACCGAACTCACTAGTGTTGAAAAACTAGGGGATGACCTGTGAGGAGGAGTAAAAGTCTAATCAAACCGGGAGATATCTCGTTCTCTTCGAAATAGCTCTAGGGCTAGCCTCATGCCACTACATTACGGGGGTAGAGATACTGAATTCTCGTGGAGGCCTACCCGGCTATCCTGAGGAGCCAAACTCCGAATACCGTAATGACTATCATGGGAGACAGTCCCTGAGGGATAAGCTTCAGGGTCAAGAGGGAAACAACCCAGATCGCCTGCTAAGGTCCCAAAGTCTGACTAAGTCACAAAGGATATCTAGATACTGTGACAGCCGGGATGTTGGCTTAGAAGCAGCCACCATTTAAAAAGTGCGTAATAGCTTACCGGTCGAGTGTTTAGATACCGATAATGAACGGGAGTAAGTCAGACACCGAAGCAGCGAGTTCAACGTAAGTTGAGCGGTAGAAGAGCGTTCCAGGTCAGATACAAGCCGTACCGTAAGGAACGGTGTCGGGGCCTGGAAGTGATTATGCTGGAATGAGTAACGATAAAACAGGTGAGAATCCTGTTCGCCGAAAGCCTAAGGTTTCCTGGGGAAGGTAAATCCGCCCAGGGTTAGCCGGTCCCTTAGTAAAGGCCGAAAGGCGTATACGATGGACAGCAGGTTAATATTCCTGCGCCGCTGATAGATACCGATGAGGGGACATTGTTCGAAGGGTGATCGGGCGGTTAGAAGTGCCCGTAGAGGAGTCCAAGGTAGTGGTTGGTAAGTCCGCCACGACATCTGAGGTTTCACCTCGAGTGCGTTTACGATCACGAAGTCATCTGCAGGGCAATCAAGAAAAGCCTCTAAGGGTTACGTCTATTGGCGACCGTACTAAAACTGACACAGGTAGGCGAGGCGAGTAGCCTCAGGCGCTCGGGAGAACGGTGGTTAAGGAACTCTGCAAATTGACCCCGTAACTTCGGGATAAGGGGTGCCTTCCATGGTTAATAGCCTAGGGAGGCCACAGCAAAGCGGCTCTAGCGACTGTTTACTAAAAACACAGGACTCTGCGAACACGTAAGTGGATGTATAGAGTCTGACGCCTGCTCGGTGCCGGTAGGTTAAGGAAGAGGGTCAAGCGCAAGCTGAAGCTCGCAACCGAAGCCCCGGTAAACGGCGGCCGTAACTATGACGGTCCTAAGGTAGCGAAGTTCCTTGTCGGGTAAGTTCCG
>JACRIH010000551.1 GCA_016235885.1 Planctomycetales bacterium
CCCGAAGGGAGAGGGGAGAACGATCATTAGAGTTGCAGGTGTTTGATCGCGTCAGCGGGAGACAAAATGTAGCTGATGTAAAACGGGCCGAACTCGGCGTACTTCGCTGAGGCTTCATCGAACCGCATCGTGTATACGATGTCTTTGAGACACGCTGGCTCGCGGCCCCACAGCGTGACGCCCCATTCCCAGGCGTCCAGCCCCGTCGACGCCGTGATGTGTTGCGTGGCTCGGCCAGCGACCTGCAGGGCGCTTGTGCCGTGCTCGGTCATCATCTCCATGCGACGACTGGCCGGTTGCGTGTACCAGTTCGCAAGCGGATGACGAATCTTGTTCATCGGATAGAAACAGGTCACCGGCCACGCGGGGAATTCGGGGAACAGCCGCTGCTTGCGCATCATCACTTCCCGCTCTTCGTATGCCTTCAACTTGGCGGCATAGGCCGGGCTGTTCGGGTCCGTCCCTTCGAGACGCAGCCGCTCGCCATACTGCTCGGCGGTGGCAACGTATTCGGACACCTCGGTGATCGACACGAACGAATACGTCGGCTCCAACGCGGGACCGAGCGGGCTGGTGCGGATGGCGTGCAGCACCGCGTCGAGCACGAGTGGATCGGGATCGAGCAGCATCAGCCCGAGATCGGCTCGGTGGCCCGAGACCACGGACGTTTGAATTCGCTTCGGAGCGCCGGGGCGATTCTGGTTGAGGATGAATTCCAATTGCTGTTGCCCGGCGGCCCGTTGTTCGGGCGACAGGGCGAGCAACTCAGCCTGGCGGACTCGGTAGAAAACGTGGAGGCAATGCCAACCGTCAGACATGAGCCGCGTCGGCTCGGGTTGGTTGGCAGAAGAATGCGGTGCGTGGCTCACGGATGGATTCTCTCTCGTAACAAACGGCGTGATGGATTCGTCGGCGATCCGACAAGTTTTGCGAAATCGGATTCTAGCGGGGGACGCTGCGACGGGCATCCATTCGAACGAGAATTCCTCCAAGCGGGTGCTCCGACAAGGCTTGAATTGGGAGGTGGCAACGGTCACCTGGGCTTGTTGATCGATTGTGGCGGTGGCACTCCGTGACACCGCATGTTGCGGCCGCCCCGCAGGGCGGGCACAACATGTCCCGCCACGGAGTGTCAGGACCACATTAAATCACCAAACTCTGGCGGGCTTGTTGATTTAATGTGGCGGTGGCACTCCGTGACACCGCATGTTGCGGCCGCCCCACAGGGCGGGCACAACATGTCCCGCCACTGGAGTGTCGGGACCACATTAAATCACCAAACTCTGGCGAGCGTGGCTACCATCCCCAATCTTGGATTTGATGCAGCACTAACCGGTCGCCGGCCGGGATCGGCACGGTCCCCGCAGCACATGTCATCGATTCCCGTCGCAAAGTGACCTCAATCTGCCCACTCGGAATGGCCGATACAGATTCCACGCCCCGCTGTCGGACGGTGGGTGCGGCTGCGCGGAAGGACCGGCAGGGGACGGCTTGTGCGAACGACGGAGCGAACAGCACTCACACGAACGACGAACACGGCGGATTCTGCCGGTCGGCCCGGACCGCGGGTTGGTCGCGCAACCGTTTCGTGCGCGATCGTGTTCGCCGTCTGCGTGCTCTCCGCCGCCGCGATCTCGCAGGCCGTTGATCCCGATCGCACTACTAGCCGCACCGGTCAGGCCGAATACACGGCGACCTCAGCTCGCGACACTTTGCGGCAACTTATCTCACACTTGCACGCGGACGAACTGGCCTCGCGGCGCGACGCCGAACAGACTCTCCGCGGCCTCGGACTGACTGACGCGGACATCGAAATCGCGCGACGGTTCTCCGATCCATCGCCGGAAGTGCGGCGGCAACTCGTGCAGGAACTTGGCCACGGTGACATCGAGACACGTCGCGACGTGCTCGACGAATTGGCTCGCGATTCCGATGCCGCCGTCCGTGGTGAGGTCGAACATGTGCGACATCAGATGTCGCGGTCGTTACCTTCCAGAGGTAGCCGAACTCGTGAGAGTTCGGTCCGAAGTCTTGCGACTTCGGCCACGGAAGTTGGACTGATCCGTCAAACTTCCCACGCCGCTCAGCCTCCCAGCGATCAACTTTCGGAGCCCGTCTCGTTGCCAATCGGCCGACTCGACAGCGGCCTCGATCCGCCCGGCGAAGTCGAAGCCATTCCCGATCCGTCGGTGCTCTTCGCCGATCCGGCATCGCGGCTGGAGTATCCACCCGAGGCACCACTGGGATTTACGGGGCCGTCGGGTGTGCTGCCGCGCGAGGTCGCGGAAGGTCCGCACTTTGTACCGGTTGAAGATCGCTGGCGAATTGGCTTCCCCGAGTGGGATCGCTATGGCAAGGGGCATCCGCCGGTGGACGACTACCCGTACGTCGAGGGGCACTGGTGGGATCCATTCAACCAGAATGTGTTGAAAGGGGACTACCCGATCATCGGGCAACACACGTTCCTCAACGTCACCGCCGAATCGTTCTCCATCCTCGAAACGCGGCAGGTGCCAACGTTCACGTCGGGCTTTGAGAGCACACGCGACCCGCGGTCGGAAGAGCAGTTCGGCAACCCGAACCAATTCTTCTACACGCACAATCTCAAGCTGTCGTTCGATCTGTTTCACGGCGATGCGGCATTCAAACCGGTCGATTGGCGGATCAGACTCACGCCGATCTTCAACATGAATTACCTGGACGTCGAAGAACTCGCGGTGGTCAATCCCGACGTGCGCGAGGGGACCACGCGGTTCCGCGATCGGGCCGTGTTGCAGGAGTGGTTCGTCGAAGCCAAGCTGGCGGACTTGGGGCCGGACTACGATTTCGTTTCAGCGCGAGCCGGTCAGCAGTTCTTCCGCAGCGATTTCCGAGGCTTCATCTTCGACGATACGAATCGCGGCGTGAGGCTGTTCGGCACGCAGTTCGCCAATCGCGACCAGTTCAATCTGGTCTGGTTCGACATGGTCGAGAAGGACACGAACAGCCAGCTCAACACGTTCGACGACCGGCACCAGAACGTGGTGATCGCGAACTATTTTCGACAGGACTTCATCGTGCCAGGTTACACGGCCGAAGCCAGCATCCATTACAACCGCGATGGGCCGAGCTTCCTGTTCGACCGCAACGATTTCCTAGCCCGACCGGACCCGACCGGCATCTTCCAGCAGCACAAAGTGCAGGCGTTGTACCTGGGAGTCGCCGGCGATGGACACATCGGGCGGATTAACGTCAGCCATGCGTTTTACTGGGCGCTCGGCAAGGATTCGCTCAACCCGCTGGCGGGCAAACCGCAGGAGATCAACGCGCAGATGGCGGCGCTGGAATTCTCGTACGACCGCGACTGGGCGCGATTCCGCACGTCGTTCTTTTACGGGTCGGGCGACCGTGACATCCACGACGAAGAGGCCAATGGGTTTGATTCGATTCTGGACAACCCGAGTTTCGCCGGCGGTGGCTTTTCTTACTGGCAGCGGCAACAAATTGCGCTCTTCGGGGTGAACCTCGTTCAACGGCAGAGCCTGATCCCCGACCTGCGATCGAGCAAAATCCAAGGGCAAAGCAATTTCGTAAACCCCGGCCTGCTGCTGCTCAACTTTGGATTCGACGCCGACGTGACGCCGAAGACGAAGTTCATCAGCAACGTGAATTTTCTGTGGTTCGACCAGACGGCCGTGCTGGAGCAGTTCGTGTTTCAGGATCACATCGAGGGCCGGATCGGAACCGACTTGAGCGCGGGGGTCGAATACCGTCCGTTCTTGAACGACAACGTGATCCTCGTCGGCGGCGTGTCGTGGCTGATTCCCGGCGAAGGGTTCAAAGACATTTACCAGCGTTTTCAAGGGGACACGGGAACTTTCGTGGCGACGTTCCTGCAACTGGCGATGACGTTTTGATGCTGGAGTCCCGCCTTCAGGCGGCCGGCTGAAGCCGGGACTCCAACGACGAGTCGAGAGCAGAAAGAGGTGTGGCATGGATGCTGCGAAGTTATGGAGTTTTGTCGGGTGGTCGGGACTGCTGATCGCCGGCTGGTTCACAGCCGCCGCGTGGTCACGCGAACCGCTGACGGAAAAGAAACTCCCCTCTCCCCTTTGGGGAGAGGGGTCGGGGGTGAGGGGTCGTGCGC
>JACRIH010000548.1 GCA_016235885.1 Planctomycetales bacterium
CCGGGCGCTCGGACCGAGTTCGTCGAGGCAACCGGGAAGGTGCTTCAACACCTGGTCGCGCTGTTCCCACTCATCTTCGTGTTCGGTGAGCGAGTCGATTTCCAGGCACAGTTCGGTCCATTCGACCTTCCGCCGCCGTCGCGACTTGCGGGCAAATTCCTTGAGCAGGTTGCGGGCGATCCCGATCAACCACGGCAGGATCGCCTGCGATTCGTTGAATCGTTCACGGGTCAGGTAGAACCGCAGAAAAACTTCCTGCGTCAGATCCTCGGCTTCACCAACGGGGACCATCCGGGCGCGGAGGAATCCGTACACCGCCTGCTGGTAACGGAGAATCAGAGCCTCGAGTGCGGCTCGATCCCCGGCGAGCACCTGCCGGATGAGTTCTTGATCTTGCTCCCGCATGGTTGGTCCGACCGAGACGTCTCAGATCAAATCCTCGACCGGCCGTCCTTCGTTTAGAATCGGCACCGGCCGTCGCGCCTGGTCGAAAAATGCGTGGTGGTAGTCGATCCCCAGCGCGTGGTACATCGTCGAGAGCAGGCAACCGGGCGTGGCGGGCTTGCTGGTGGGGTATTCGGCTCGGGTATCGGTCGTCCCCACCATCTGACCCATCTTCAAACCACCGCCGGCATACAGCACCGACATGGCACCCGGCCAGTGGTCGCGCCCGGCCCCACCGTTGATTCGCGGCGTGCGGCCGAATTCGCCAAACGTCATCACCAGCACGTTGTCCTGCAAGCCGCGTGCGTGCAGATCGCTGACGAGGCTCGCGACGGCGCGGTCGTATTTCGGCAGCAAATTGTTTTTGAGCTGCGCGAAGTTGTCGCCATGCGTATCCCAGCCGCCGCCCGCTTGAATTGTGATGTAGGTCACGCCCGCTTCGACCAGTCGCCGCGCGAGCAGGCAAGATTGACCGAGATCGTTCCGACCATACTGATCTCGCAGCTTCGGATCTTCGCGGTGGATATCGAATGCCCGCAGAGCCTTTTCGTTGGTGATCATTTCGAGGGCGTCGCGGTAGAACTTGTCGAGCCCCACGAGGTCGCCCTTGGTGTCGATGTCGCGGCGAATCGAATCCACGTCGGCCAGCAATTCGCGCCGGCGATTGAGGCGGTCCATCGGCACGCGCCCCGGCAACTTGAGAGTCCGCACGTTGAAACCGGGCTGGTTCGGATCGTCCTCGGGCGCGAACGGGTTGAACGACGCACCGAGGTACGCCGCGTTCCCCAGTCCCAATCGGCGAGGCAGATTCACGTACGCGGGCAATCCCGGCTCGTTGGCCCCGTTGACCCGCGACACGACGGAACCGCACGCGGGAAAGATGTTGTCGTTCACTTCGATCGTGGGCTGCCAGCCGGTGAGCATCCACTGCGAACCCATCCCGTGTCCGGCGTTGGTATGCGTTCCCGAGCGAACAACCGACAATTTGTCGAAGCATTGCGCCTGGATCGGCAGGTGCTCAGAGATGCGAATGCCGGGCACATTCGTGTCGATCTCCTTGAACTCGCCGCGAAACTCGGCCGGAGCCTGCGGCTTGAGATCGTACATGTCGATGTGACTCGGCCCGCCCGCGAGCCACACCTGAATGACCGCCTTGCACGTGCGATCTTTCGTGGAATCGGCCGCCATCGTTCGCCAACCAAGCTGGTCCGCCAGCGTCAAGCCACCAGCAGCGAGTCCGCCGATTCGCAGGAAGTTGCGGCGGCTCACGCCATCGCACGCACAATTATCCCGTCCGACGAATTCCAACATGAGAAACTCCAAGAAAATCACTGACTGCTGTTAGGTGGGTTCACGCTTTGCAATCCAAAAATCGAGACTCCGCCGAAGGTCATCCACCGGGATGTTGTAACCAGTCAGACCCATCCCGCTCCAATTTACACCAATGTGCAATCGCTCTGATTCCAGTCGGGGTAGGACATCGTTGTAGAACTGGTCGAATGGAATTTCCTCGATATCCCACGCCTTATACTTTTCCAGCGTCGCCTGAATCTTCACAACCCTTGAACGGCTTGACCAAAAGGGAACTGTCTCGATGTCGCGAACTGGGTATACCAAAAACTGTCCTTTGTCACAAAATGTAAAAACATTGCCGTCAGCAATAACCTGCTCGTAAAACTTGTGCGCTTGAGCGGCGGCAATCGACACCAGTCAGACTCCCCTGAATCTAATGATTGAACATGAACTCCTTCAAATTCACCAACGTCCACAAGATGTCTTCCAACGCCTGCTGCCGTTCCGGAGGTGTCGTGCGAGCCGCGACATAACTCGCGAGCTTCGAGGACTCCTCCGGTCGCGGCACCCGGCTGACGGCTCCGAGGTACAGGTCGTCGATGATTTCGCGATCGGTTTTCCCCGCCTTGACGAGTTGGGCCACGCGACCGTTCCCGTCGGCGAGCTTATTTTCGACTTCATCCGAGTTGGACAGCAAGAGCACTTGGGCGAGGGTGGCCGACGACGAGCGTTCGCACTCGCAGGCGGTGACGCGACGCGGGCGGTCGAAAATGTCGAGGAAATACGAACCGAACCCTTCATGCGGCAGGTCGATGGCTCGGGCACTCGCGGAGAGGCCGCTGAATTTCGTCCGGCTACCGGCAGCAAGGTCGAGCGAATCGTGGAACACCTCGGCGAACATGCGGCGGGCGTAGAACCGTGCGTAGTTCTGGCGGTCCTGCTTGTTCGTGTCGGTCGGTTGCGAATCGAGTTGGTACACGCGACTGATCGCAATCGCGCGGATCGTGCGTCTCATGTCGAAGCCGTTTTTCTGGAAATCCTGGGCGAGGTAGTCCAGCAGTTCGGGATTCGAAGGCGGATTCGTTTCGCGCATGTCGTCCACCTGATCGACCAGCCCGCGGCCGAGGAAATGGCCCCACAGCCGATTCACCAGCACTCGCGAAAAGAACGGGTTGTCCGGTTTGACCATCCAATCGACCAGCCCGTGACGCGGATCTTGCTCGGCGGTGAACTTCGCGAATTCGCCGTCGAGGTATTTTGGTTCCGGAACCTGACCGGTGAGCGGGTGCCGTTCGCCCGTCGTCACTTTGGACGACGAAAAGTATGGCGGCGGTTCGCCGAAACTCTTGCGACCCAGCCGGGTGAAGAAGCCCGACAAACCAAAGTAGTCATCCTGCCCCCACTTCTCGTACGGATGATGATGGCAGCGGGCACATTGCAGGCGGATGCCGAGAAACACTTGGGCCGTATCCGCCGTGACCTGATGAAGCTGGTCGTCTCGCGATTGCCAGTACCAGTTGATCGCCGGCGAGTCCTGCCACTCGCCCGAAGCAGCCACGACGCCGCGCACCAGTTCGTCGTACGGTCGGTTGCGGGCGACGAGGTCTTTCAACCAGTTGTGAAACGCATACGCCGCCTGTGTCGAACCAGCCAAGTTCGAATTCCGCAGGATCGTCCCCCAACGCATGGCAAAGTACGCGGGGTAATCGGGCGACGCAAGCAAGCGGTCCACGAGTTTGATCCGCTTGTCTGGCGAAGCGTCTGCGAGAAACGTTCGCGATTCGTCTGCGGTGGGGATTCGGCCGCAGAGGTCGATCGTCACGCGGCGGAGGTACGTCGCATCATCGGCCAGCGGCGACGGGAGCAAACCGAGCTTCTTCCATTTCTCGGCGACCAACCGATCAATTTCGTTGTCGATCGGAAAACCGGGAATCGCGGCGAGTGGTTTGCCGTGTGGGACGAGGGCACGGAACACGGCCACCTGACCCATGTACCGCGCCATGATCGTCGCTTCGCCAATGCCATCGTTGATTTTGACGATCCCATTTTCCGAGACCCCTGCGACGTTGGGTTCGTTCGTGTCGAAGATGCCGTGCTGGGTGACGTCGCGTTTTGTGCCGTCGCTGTAATCCACGGTGAGTTTGAGCGGTTGTTGTTCGCCTGCGGACATCAATCGCTCGGTCGGTTCGATTCGCATCCGGACGACCTGCGGTGCGTCGGGCGCTTCGGGAGGCAACCCCTGTTCGATCCAACTGCGGATGACGCGATACGGTTCGCTGTCGATGTCAAACCGTTTGCCACCTCCGTGCGGGGCGCGACCGGTGGCCTTCATCAACATCAAACTGGCGGCGGGGTTGGCGGGAAACACGCGGCGGCCGCGCGCTTCTTCGACAATCGCCTGGTAGTCAAACTTGCGGTCGAACCCGAACAGAGACAACTTGAATCCGTTTTGCCCGCTCGCCTTTCCGTGGCATCCCCCCGTGTTGCAGCCGTACCGAGTCAGCAGCGGAACGATTTCGCGTTCGAAGTGGATCGGGCGCGAGTCGGGCGACGGTTCAGCGGCGAACAGGCCGGCGGGCCAGATCGCGAACAGTAACACAGTCAGTCCTGCGTTGCGGGGCATGCTTCGTAGAACGAAATTCATTTCGTTCATTTGCGGGGCGGGTTGTGTAAAGGGGGCGGGGGTCGGGGGGCGGTCGAGAACGGAATGAATTCCGTTCTACGTTACCTCTTCGTCACGGATGCATCCTGTTCCGTAGTGCAAACCATTTTTGTGAGTCATCGTGGTAGTGTCAACAAGCATCCTGTAATATCGCCGCACGTTACGACTTTTCCACTGGGGTTGCTGTCGCGACATTGATCGTCAAATTGAGGTGCCGGAAGATGAAGGTTACGTCACAAAGCGTGCTGCGGGATTTGTTGCTGATCCTGCTGATTCTGTGCGGTGTGATGGCCGTGGATGCCAGTCGGCCGCGCTGGTTGATCGCGCAGGAAGACGGCGAGACCACCGCAACCGAGGGTACGACTGCCGAGGGAGACCCCGCCACGACGGATGCAACCGCAGGCAAAAACGAGCGAGGCAACTACTTCGTCTGGCTGGTCGAAACTTCGGGCCTGATCGGTGCTGTCATCTTTCTGTTGTCGATGTACTTCGTCGCGACCACCGTCCGCTTGTTCATGGAACTCAAACCTGAAGTCACATCGCCGCCGGAAATCACGCAGCAATGCCAGCAGCTCCTGAAGAGCAAGGACGTGATGGGCATTTACAAAGTGGTCAAGGCGGATGATTCGATGTTCAGCACATTGGTGACGACCGGGTTGACCGAACTGCAAACCGGACTGGCCGAAGCCCGCGATGCCATGGAACGCATGGGCGAGGTGCTGATGGCCAACTTCGAAAAGAAAATCAGCATGCTGGCCGTGCTGGGAACGCTTGGGCCGATGATCGGGCTGCTGGGAACGCTCAAGGGGATGATTTCGAGTTTCAGTGTGATCGCGTTGTCGGACACGCAACTCAAGTCGAGCGAAGTCGCCGGGGGTATTTCCGAGGCGCTCGTGTTGACGTTCGAAGGAGTCGCGTTGTCGGTCCCGGCGATCTATTTCTTCGCCGTGTTTCGCAACCGCGTGTCGGTGCTGACCGCCACGACGATGTTCGAAGCCGACGAGTTCATCCGCCATTTGAACACGGCGACACGCGGCAAGGGAGCGGCGGCGCCGCCAGCCGCCGGACAGAAACCGAACGCCTAGAGAAATGTAGACCGGTCACTCCGTGACCGGAATTCGTCTCACGGAGTGAGACGTCTACTTTGAGGAGCCAACCATGTCCGCATCCATGTCGCACGGTGCCAATGCCGAGCCGAATTTGACGCCGATGCTCGACATGGTTTTCCAGCTCGTCACCTTTTTCATGCTGGTGATCAACTTCAAGGGAGCGGCGATGGACCTGTCGCTCAAACTGCCCGTTGTGGGTTCGGCTCGCCCGGTCGATGCGAAGGGGAAGGAAGAATTGCTCGTGCTGAACATCGACCACGAGGGACAACTCAAAGTCTACGGCGAGCCCAAACCAGACGTGAAGGGATACATCGCCGAGGAAGCCCGATCGTACGTCGCAGCGGCGAAGCAAAAAGACGGCAATTTCCAAACCGGCGACTCGCTGCCCGCAATTGTAGTCATCCGCGCCGACCAGGCCACACCGTTTGAGTTGCTGAACCGCGTGATCAAGACGTGTCAGGACCACGGTTTTCAAGACTTCGCGCTCAAGGCCATGAATCGTCCTCAGTAGAACGTCAGCACCATGCGTCGTCGTCGAAGAAAAGCACCGGGAGATGTGGAATTGAATCTGGCCGCCATGCTCGACATGGCGTTCCAGCTCCTCGCGTTTTTCATCTTCACGTTCAAGCCGGCTCCGGTCGAAGGTCAGTTGCTGCTGCACCTCCCACCGGCTCAGGCGGTGACCAAGGTCGCGGCGAATCCGAACCAGCCCGGAGGCCGCAGTGCCGCACCGCCGCCCGCCGAAATGAACGCCCTCATGCTCAGCGTGCTCTCGGCGTCGTCGGGCGATGTCGGCGCGTTGAAGTTTGGAACGTCGGTCCTGTTCCAGGGGCCGGCCAACAAGAATTCGCTCGCCCGCCTCGACAAGAAACTCAAAGAAGCTCTCGCCAGTCCAACCAGCCCGTTCGATCAAGTCACGTTGCAAATCGGACCGAAGCTGCGGTATTCCGAACTGATGAAGATTGTTGATGTCTGCCTGAAACAACAACTGCCCGACGGCAAGCCGCTAACGAAAATCAGTTTCGTCGAACTTCCATCCGGCGCCGATTTGTAGGATGGACGCCTCGTCCGTCCGGATACTTGTTTCCGCGAAAACTCGGACGGACGAGGCGTCCATCCTACGAAGTTATCATGCCTCTCCCCACCCGCTACCAGCGTCAAACACTATTCCGCGGCCATGAGCTGACCCGGCTCATGTCGATGGTCGTGCTGTTGCTGCTGCTCTGGTCGCTCATCAACCAGGCGCGGCAACCGAGCATGTGGAACTGGATCGCGGAACCTGACAACAGGTCAGCGGAGACTCGTGCGGCGGATTTGGAATCGAGCCGTGATGTCGAATCATCACCGACCGCTGGGTCGCAGGAAAAGATCGAACCCGGACCGACCGACAAGGAACCGGCCGAGTGGGAAGCAATCAAGAAAGAATTCGCCGCGGTCGGCGACAAGACGGCGCTGGGCGCGGAAGAGATGCCGGCCTATTGGCGGCTGATGAAATGGTCGCGGAGCCAATCGTACGCCGATTTGCGCCGTCGAGCTGAGCGCGAGGTTCCGTTCACAAAACTGTTCGACGATCCCGATCGCTTTCGTGGGAAGCTCATCGGATTCAAATTGCACGTCCGGCAAGTGGTCGATTGGGAAGTGTCCGAGGACTCGAATTTCGGTTCGGGTGTCGAACGCGTCTACGAACTGCGTGGGGCGACCGAACAGTCGCTGTCATTCCCGTACATTGTCGTGGTCAGCGAACTCCCGGCCAAAATGCCACGCGGCATGAACGTATTCGAAGACGTCATGTTCGTCGGCTACTTTCTCAAGACGATGCTGTACACCGATGGCTTGGGAACGCAGCGTGCGTCGCCACTGTTGATCGGGCGTCTCCAGTGGCGACAAAGTCCGGCCCTCAAGACGCGACAACAGGCTGGTCAGGATTTCTGGTGGATGACGGTCTTTGGCGGAGCAGTCTTGCTGGCGATCGTCGTGGCGTCCTGGAGGCTGGGGCCGAAGCGTCGCCGCGCCGCGGTCGATCCCGTTCAGGCCGAGACTGAGGAAGACGCGATCCGTCGTTTCGCCGAGCAATCATCCGCGGACGAAAGCAGTCGTTCGGCCGAGTCGTGACGCGGACGCTGCCGGCAACGTAGCGTAGGACGGCCCTTCCGGGCCGTCAGGTCGGCCCGGAAGGGCCGTCCTACAAGTTGCGTGCATGGCACGCCGGATTTAGAACCGAAGACCATATTAACGCGGGCGCTGCCGGCCAGTTCGCGGCGGTTTGGCTGCGGGACGTGGCTTGTGCGGTCGCTTTCGTTCGCGTGACTCCGGCTGTTCGGGACTTTCTTCGCGATCTTTCGGCTCATCCGCCACTTTCGGTTTGATGACTTTCGCTGGACGTTGTCGCACCGGTTTCGCCCAGTTGGTCGCAGAGACGCAGATTTCCTGCCGGTTGAATTGCAGTTGCCGCGCCCGGACGTCGCGGAAGCCCCACGATCTGACCCGGTCGAGCAACTCGGGAACCTGTTCCGCCACCGACCACTCGTTGAGTTTGAGCGTGAGCAGCACTCCGAGCAGCCTCGCACCAGGAACGCTCAGAGCTCCTTCGACGGCGTCGAGAGTGTAGTTCGGCGGCATGTTGATGTCCGACGTCAGCCAGGCCGCTTCGCGGTAGAACTCGTGCGGGACGTACTTGTTCTTTTTTCGAACGTGCTTGAATTTCGGGTGAGCCAGCACGTCCGCGTGCATTTCGGCCGGATCGACACCGGTCACTTCCAGACCACGATTCAGCAGCGCTTGCGACGCGCCGCCAGGTGCGCTTCCCAATTCAACCACGCGCTGACCGGCTTGCATCGGCAGCCCCGACCAGAGCAACGCCTCCTCCATTTTCAGATACGCCCGCGACACGATCCCCGGCGGCAGTTCCCATTCCAACAGCCCACCCGGCCACCGCGAGAACATCGTCTCGGCACGGTGATATCCGACCCACCATTCAAGCTCGTCGATGATGATGCAGTCGAGAACCATCTGTCCCGGCAACGCCGGCTGGCTGGTGGACTTTGTCCCCCACGGAAAGCCGGATGGTGCGCTGGCACGCAGCAGTTGTTCAATGGATCGCGAGAGCATTGTCGGTCCCGGAACGAATTCAATGTGGCCTGCGGGAATCGTGTCGCGCTGCCACACGTGGAGATGTTGGAACCCAATCTCGGCCCCGCTCGCCAAGTCCCACACCGACCGTGCGAGTTCCTCCAGCGTCGTCCCCTTGGCTCGCCCAAGTGTGAACCCCGCGCTGCGGGCAAACACCGACCGCAGCGTGGTCACGTCAAATTGCGTCACGAACGATTCTGGCAAATCGGGCGACAGCTTGAACGTGAGAAAACCCGGTCGCGAATACGCGAACCGAAGCTCGGGCCATTCGCGTTGCAGTTCGGCTTTGAGCGCCGGCTCCGCGCCGTTCTGGCAGGTGACGTACAGGAATGTCGGAGTAGAAGGCATGTGGCGACCTGTCGAAGGGAATGAGTTTGGTCCAACGGTTTCTGAGGTCATCCGTCAAACCGCTCTCCGTGCAGGCCGAACGCGGCTTGATGTGCCGCCGTGTTGTTGACGTAATGTTTGTAAGTCATCGCCAGTCGCTCGCGCTGACTATCCGACAATTCCTTGAGTTGCCGCGCGGGACATCCAGCCCACAGCGTGTGCGCCGGCACATGGACTCCCTCCATCACGACGGCTCCGGCGGCGATCAACGCCCCCTCGCCGATCACACACTTGCTGAGCACAGTCGCGGCAATCCCGATCAGCGCCCCATCTCCGACAGTCGAGCCATGCACGATCGCTCGGTGGCCGAGCGTCACGCGATTGCCCAGGATGCACGGATAACCGCCGTGCTCGACGTGCAAGATCGAACCATCCTGCACGTTGGTGTCCTCGCCCACCTCGATCCATTCTTGATCGCCACGCAACACGCATCCAAACCAGATGGAACTCCGCGCCTTCAGCCGTACGCGGCCGTAGACGATGGCACCGGGAGCCACCCACGCGGTCGGATCGATCTCGGCCAGTGCGTTGACTCCCCTCCAATCCCAGTGCTCGTCGGGAAACGGAACACTCGGCGCGGGGGGCAACGTCCCGCCTCGAACCGGCCAGGTTCGGAGGACGTCGTCGTGGTTGACCGAATTTGGAGATGACATGGTATTCTTTCCGCCTCGATCAGCGGTGTCGTTTACACCGGCAACTCAACCGGCTTGCCATCTTGCCGTGCGGACGCGAGGCAAGCATCCATCACCTGCTGCGTCTTGAGCGCGATGTCCCCCCAGGAGTGATCCGGCTGTCCCGACAGCGCCAGCTTAGAGAAATTGCGAAACAGTTGCGTCTCCTGCGAGTTCCCGGCGTTGTTGCTGTATTCTTCGACGGCCACGCGGCGGGTGTGTTCTTCCATGTTGAACTGGCACCCGTTGACGCGGAACTTGGGCTTCGTCACCGTGAACGCCGCTTCGCTGCCGTAAAACGGAAGGACAAAATCCGGCACGTTCAATAACCCTTCGGTCCCGCTGATGCTCGCCCACTGCTGGTTCTCGGCGACGAACGAACAGTAAAAACTGGCGGACACCCCGTCGGGAAAGAACAGCTCCGCCGAGAACTCTGTCGGCACGGTCACCCGGCTGTCCGGCCGTTTCGCTTCCGATAGCAATCGCCCGGTCACGCGACTTGGCATCTGATAGTTCAACACCCACAGCGTGAATCGAATGTTGTACCAGCCGAGATCTCCGAGGCATCCCAGCGGTTCGAGTTCTCCGCTCACGCGAATGTTGTTGTGGAGGAAGTCGTCGCCCGCCTTGAAACTGAACTGCGACGTGATCCGCCGCAACCGTCCCACGCTCTGGCCGTCGTTCAGTGATTCGCGCATTCGGCCGAGCCGCCCGCTGTGCATGAACATCACGCCGTCCATGAACTGCACGTTGTTCCGTCGGCAGGCGGCGATCATCTCCGCGACTTCGGCCGAGTTGCATCCAACCGGCTTTTCGACGAGCACGTGCTTGCCCGCTTCGGCGGCCCGAATCACCCATTCCTTTCGGATACCGGTCGGCAATGGAATGTAGACCGCATCGATATCCTGGCTGCTGAGCAACTCGTCATAGCGACCGCACGCACGCGGCGTCTCGGGGAACGAGACACTGGCCTGACATTCGTCGATGTACTGTCGGCTGCGTTCCACGCTCCGACTGGCCACCGCCGTCAACACGGCATTCCCCGCGTTGCGGATCGCCTGCCAATTCTTCCGGGCAATCGTGGCCGTTCCCATGATGCCCCATCGACAAACTCGCTCGCTCATGTTGCCGCTCCTGTTGTTTCTCGACCGCCGCACCGCCCACATCGCACGCCGCGACTCGTCAACTCTTCACCACCGCGCGGTTGCCTCGCTTGCGGGCATTCTCGGTCAGGAAAATCTTCCGCAGCCGAATCACGCTGGGTGTGATTTCAACGTACTCGTCTTCCTCGATGTACTCCAGTGCCATCTCCAGCGACATCCTTCGGGCTGGTTTGAGCAGGATGTTGTCGTCCGAGCCGGACGCGCGCATGTTGGTCAGTTTCTTTTCTTTGATCGGGTTCACGACCATGTCGGTGTCGCGCGAGTTCTCGCCGACAATCATCCCCTCGTAGACTTCGTCGGGCGGCGCGACGAAAAGTTCCGACCGTTCCTGCAAATTGCCCAAGGCAAAGGCCACGACCTTGCCATTGTCCTGAGACACCAACACGCCGTTTGGTCGCTTGGGAATGTCCCCTTCGCAGGGGCGGTAGGAATCGAATCGATGGTGGATGATCGCTTCGCCGCGAGTCGCATTCAGCAGGCGGGTTCGCAATCCGATCAAGCCGCGAGCGGGGATCATGAATTTTACGGTCGTCAGCCCCGCCGCCGACGTGGTCATTTCGAGCGCCTGGCCGCGCCGGCCTCCCACCACTTCCATCACCGGTCCGATTTGCGCGGCGGGAACGTCAACCGTCAGCTCTTCGAACGGCTCGTGCCATTCGCCGTCGATCTTCTTGCGGATCACTTCGGGCTTACCGACCGACAATTCATATCCTTCCCGGCGCATATTTTCGATCAGCACGCCGAGATGCAACAGTCCGCGTCCGGACACCTGGAAGTGATCGCTGTTGGGAGCCGATTCGACTTTCAGCGCCACGTTCGATTCCAGCTCGCGCATCAATCGTGCCCGCAGATGGCGACTGGTGACGAATTTTCCTTCGCGACCGGCCAGCGGCGAGTTGTTGATTGTAAACAGCATCGACAACGTCGGCTCATCGACCGCGATCCGTTCGAGCGCGATCGGCGAATCCCGATCGGCGACCGTGTCCCCGATCTCCGGATCGGGCAAACCGATCAGTGCTGCGATATCGCCCGCCG
>JACRIH010000549.1 GCA_016235885.1 Planctomycetales bacterium
CGAATGCGATCAGACAGGCCACGAGCGCCGCAGCGAATAACGTCTCACTCAGGAACATCACGCTGAACACAATCAACGTCGGCGACACCGCGACGATTGTGGAGGCGATCAGCCCAATGTCGTGGTCGAACAGTTCGCGACCGAGCCAGTACACCAACCCACAAGCTCCGGTGCCGACCGCCGCGAGCAGCAACCGAATGGCGAGATGATTCTCGCCGGTCAGCCTCATTGCACCGGCAAGAAACAACGGGAAGCCCGGCATGCGGAGAACCTGTCGGGGTGGTTCGTAGATCGAGTACTCGTCGCCATCCGCAAGCTTGCGTCCCAATTCCCAGTACCCTTCGGCGTCACCGGCGATGAGGCACAATCGCGGCGGCGTACGATCCAGCCACGCCTGCAATCCGACCGCCGCGCCGGCTCGAAACACGAACGCCCCCGCGAGCACGAGCAGGCACAAAAACCGTGGGCTGTGATTGGAGAACATGGGCCATCCGGGCAAAAAAGCGGCGGATGGTACGCCTCCCCTCAAAACAGGGCAAGGCGAGGTTTCACCGGGACGATGCGTTTTGCCTCGGGGCGCACGACGCACTTTGCGCGGCTCGTCAGACGGCGCGTGGACCAGGGCGGGTTGGGCGGCAGAATATCCAATATCCAACACCCAATATCCAATGTCCAAGTCCGTAGTGCCCAGTTTCGCCAACCGTTGGCCGCGTGCCCTCCCTGTGGAGCACTTGGAAATTGGACATTGGGTGTTGGATATTGGATATTTCCTACGCTCCCGGTGACCAGCCAGCCTTCCGAACCGACAGTTTCCGCCAATTCACATAGTGTGTCGTGCGCCCCGATGTTCCGACTTGTCCCAACCCAACGCGCAAGCGAGGATCGAGTCACGAGTTGCCCTCGCTTAAGCGTCGGGTTAGTGTATTCGTCAGGGTGAACACCAACAGATGTGAGATCGAATCATGACGCAACTTCTCGAACAAGCCATTACCCAAGTCCAAGGACTGCCGATGGAAGAACAGGATGCCATTGCTTCGCTGATTCTGGAAGAACTCGCGGACGAAGTGCGGTGGGACCAAGCGTTCGCTCGGTCGCAGGATCAACTCGCCAAGTTGGCGGCCAAGGTACGGGATGACATTCAGGCCGGGTGCGTTCGAGACGTGGGCAGGTCCAGACCTGTGCTGACAGAAAGGCGGCTGACGTGAGATACGTCCTTGCATTCCTCGCAGCGGTAGCGATCACTGTGCTCATCACCATCGGGCTGCATGCTTGGCTGGGGGCGGAAGAGTTATACAGGTTTCGCATGGAAGCTCTGGGCACGGAATTGCCGGCCAGCACCACGTGGCGCTTCTGGTTCACGACCAGAATTCTGAAATACATGTCCGTCGTGATCGTTGGAGTTTTCCTCGTCGCCTTCGGATTCGTCGTCGCGTGGCTGAGTCGTGAACGCGGACAAGGCAATCATCCGAAGCCGGGTTGAAAACATTCTCGTCTCTGCCTGACGAACCGCTGACCTCTGACGGACGGGCAAGGTGCCCATCCTACGGACCGCCATGCTCGCCTCCGCCTACCTCAAGTCACCTGCGGCTCACGAAACCGGACCGGCTGTGGTGCTGTCCGGCGGCGAGGGGTTTTTGAAACAGCTTGCGTTGCGGGAGGTCTGCCGGAAAGTGCTGGGAGACGGCGAAGACGACGCGGGGTTGGTCCGGGTGGCGGCGAAGGTCGCGGATTGGCCCACGGTTTTGGATTCGCTGCTGACGGTGTCGATGTGGAGTCCGCGGCAGGTGGTCGTGGTTGAAGAGGCCGATGAATTTGTGACGAAGTGTCGGCCGTTGCTGGAAAAATATCTCGAACGACCGGCGAAGAAATCGGTTCTCGTGCTGGAGGTCAAGTCGTGGCCGTCCAACACGCGGCTGGCAAAAAAAGTCGCCGAGATCGGACTGCCGATCGATTGTGCTTCGATGAAGCCGGCCGAACTGACCGGCTGGATCGCAGCGTGGTGCCAGAGTCACCACGGCAAGAAGTTGGACCGCGCGGCGGCTCAGGTGTTGATCGAACTCGCCGGCACCGAGATCGGACTGCTGGATCAGGAACTCGCCAAGCTGGCGTCATTCGTCGGAGACAAGGGGACGATTGATTCGGCCGCAGTCGAGAGTCTGGTCGGCGGGTGGAAGGCCGAGACAACGTGGAAAATGCTCGACGCCGTGCGCGACAACCAACTCGGCGAAGCCCTGTATCTGCTCGACAAACTTTTGCGCGCGGGCGAACACCCGCTGAAACTGCTCGGCGGCGTGAACTACGTCTACCGCTCGCTGGCTCGTGGCACGGAACTGGCTCGCCACGGCATGCAACTCGGCGAAGCCCTTGCCGCCGCCGGTGTGAAGCCGTTCCAAGTGCAAGCGTACGCGGGCTACCTCCGCCGTGTCGGGCGTGCGCGCGCCGAACACTTTCTGACCTGGCTGATGCACGCCGACATGGATTTGAAAGGCCACAGCCAGTTGCCAGACCGGCACGTGATCGAACAGTTGCTGCTGCAACTGGGCGGAAAAACGTAACCCCGTCGCTCCGCGACAGGCAAGCCGATGAATCTCGCGGCGTCGCATCACGCAGTAACACATCCCGAGGATCGGCTCACGTCTCGCGGAGCGAG
>JACRIH010000550.1 GCA_016235885.1 Planctomycetales bacterium
AAAACTGATCCAGGCGTTATGAGAGTCCTGAACGCCGCGCAGCGGCGAAGGAGGACTCAATGGCCAGAAATCGAAGATCACGCGGGAAGCGTCATTCGCCGGAGCAGATCGTTCGGAAGCTGCGGGAGGCGGATGCGATGCTCTCGGCGCGGAAGTCCGTCGGCGAGGTGTTGCAGCAGCTCGGCGTGAGCGAGCCGACGTATCATCGTTGGCGAAATCAGTACGGCGGGATGAAGGCCGAAGAAGCCAAGCGGCTCAAGCAGCTGGAACAAGAGAATTCCCGGCTGAAGAAGTTGGTCGCGGAGCAAGCGCTCGACATTCAGATTTTGAAGGAAGTCAGCTCGGGAAACTGGTAAGCCCTGCTCGCCGCCGTGAGGCCGTGAAGCAAGTGTGTCAGACGTTCGATGTGAGCGAACGTCGGGCGTGCAGGGCGCTCCAGCAACCGCGATCGACTCAGCGCTACGAGCCGGCCGAGGACGCCCAGGAGCGTCGTCTGGTGCGGCGGATGTTGGAGCTGGTTCGGGAGCGTCCGCGATTTGGTTATCGTCGGATCACGAAGTTGTTGCGGCGTGAAGGTTGGATCGTGAACTTCAAGCGCGTGTATCGGCTGTGGAAACAGGAGGGACTCAAAGTGCCCAAGAAACAGCGGAAAAAGCGGGCCCTCGGTGGCGTGAAGCGACGTTTGCATCGGGCCACGCACAAAGATCACGTCTGGGCTTGGGACTTCATCTTCGATCGCACGACATCGGGAAGAAGTCTCAAGTGGTTGTCGATCGTGGACGAATACACCAGAGAGTGTTTGACGTTGGAAGTCGGTCGTCACTTCCGTTCCGACGACGTGCTGGATGTGCTCCGCGATTTGTTCGTGATCCGTGGCGTGCCCCGACACATTCGCAGCGACAACGGACCGGAGTTCATCGCGAAAGCGATTCGCACCTGGCTGACGAACTCGAACGTGAAGACGCTCTACATCCCACCGGGCGCGCCGTGGGAGAACGGCTCGGCCGAATCGTTCCACAGCCGCCTGCGCGATGAGTTTCTGAACGCGGAAGAGTTCGACAACTTGGCCCACGCGAGCGTGTTGAGCACGACGTGGAAATTGGACTACAACCATCGCCGCCCGCACAGTGCCTTGGAGTACCAGACCCCCGCAGAATTTGCCGCGACGTGGGGGGGGGGCCGCAACTCCGCTCCGGCTCGCTCCGCTCGCCTGCGCTCCGTCGCGGCCCCCACACGTCGCGATTGTTCCATGACACAAACCCAAACCTAAACTCTCATAACACCTGGTACAGAAACTGGGGGCACCTCAGAACGTATTCGTTTCTGCGAAAGAATGGATTGTTTCGGCCATTCGCCGATGAAGAGCCGGACGATCCGTAGCCACGCTCGCCAGGGTGCATCCGTTAATTGGTGGTGGCTCGTGTTTACGTGGCGAGGACCAATGATTGCCAGAAAGTGTGCCAGTGTTGGTTGAGGTCTTGGGCGAGGAGTGCGGTGACGGCCAGGGCACCGGCTTCGCTCCAATGCATGCCCGGGCCTTTCAATCGCAGGCCCACCAGTTGCTTGGCTGTGGATTCGATCATTCCCGTTCCGATTTGCCAGCCTGCGGACCGGTAGGCGGGGTAGTCCAAGCGATCGAGGCGCCGGTGGAGATACTTCAGCAGCGCGGTGAGGGCGGCACGTTTACCACCCCGCCGCAAGCCCCGTTGATCGGACAGCCAGCCGACCAGCCCGGTGCCACCTTGTGCGCGGAGGATTTGCAGCGCGTCACCAGCCCAGCGCGCGGCGGCGTCCTTCTCGGCGGGGTGCAGGGCGTGTGCCGTCGTCCACACGTGCTCACTGACGTGATACCAGTCCACGATCCCCACCGCATCGCCGAACTGGCCGGCGCGGATCTCCCAGCACCAGTCGGCACCGTCGGCCGCGAAGATCTTCTCGCGGGCCTGTCGATAGCCGCAGCGACACGCCAGCAAATACAAACTCGTGCTGAATTCCTCGGCACTTTCGCGGCCCCACAACACCTGTTTGTGCCAGTGCTCCTGCGCGTCCTGCCAATACACACAACCCACCCGCATCTGCTGCCAGAGCAACCGGTCGTGCTCCGGATGCTGCGGGTCGGGTTCACACAGATTCGTGCAATACATGATCCCATCGCAACTGACGTACACCCGCTCGGGGGTGACCTCCGGTGCCGGCCACGTCCGCCGATCCGGCGGCGTGTGGTGCCAGACTTCCGCCTCCGCGCGCCGCACCCGATCCGCCGTGCCTCCCACGTCATGCACCAATTCCAACATCTCCTCGTGACCCACATGGACGCCGTGCTGATCCGCCAACAACTGCTCCAGCCGGGTGAAGTGCTGCACCGTGGCCAACTGGCAAATCCGCTGCGCCAGGGCGCGACTCACGCGATGTCGTCCACAGCACAGTTCTCCGTCCGCCGGCGTGAGCCATCCCCGGCACACCCGGCAGCGATACCGCGTCCGCTCCACCGACACCTCACCGCTGAGCGTCATGATCGTGATCGTTCGTCGCCCCCGATTTTCCATCCGCCGTCCGCAACAGCACGGCCGCCGGCTCTGGTCGACTCGGGCCTGCCAGCCGACTTCGAGTACCGCTCGTCCCACCCGCTGCTGGACGTGTCGAGTTTGCTCCTCGATCTCGACCGCCGTCCCGCCCACCACCTGTTCCACATTCGCCACTTCCCGACCATCAATCCGCACGGTAACCTGAATCTGCATGATGCCCTCCTTGGAAATCCCGGGTTCCTAACCCGACTGGATGTTCAACCTCTTCCAAGGAGGGTATCTCTTGACCTGCTCCCCCACCACCAATTAACGGCTGCCCCCCGCACTTTCTGGCTACGCGTTTCTGGATACTGTTGAATCGTGCTGGACCCGCTTGATCAGCGATTACTCACTCGCATTCGGAGTCAACAATTTCTGGTTTCGCAGCCACTTGACGCAGAGATATGTCCAGCTCGATGGGAGCTTTTCGTTCTGGCGTACGCCGAAGTCGTGGTCGCCGGTCGCATAGATGTGCAGTTCGGCTGGGATGCCGGCCCGCTTCAAGGCCAGGTACATGAACACGCTGTTCTCCGCGTTGGAGCCGCCATAGCTCTCCCTGTCGTCGGAAGCATGGGCCAGCAGGATCGGTGGCGTGCCGGCGGGAATGCGAAGGCCCGGCCAGATTTCATCCTTGTCCCTGGCCTTCAGATAACCCGAATAGCACAGCACGGCAAAATCGGGTCGGCAGCTTGTTTCGTCGATGGCGTCGATCGGTTCATACGTTCGCTTCTCGAAACGAGTGGCCGTCGCCAGCGCGAGGTGGCCGCCCGCGGAAAAGCCGACCATGCCGATCCGCTTGGGATCGACGCCCCATTCCGTGGCCCGGCTGCGGACGAGGCTGACGGCCCTCTGCGCGTCGAGCAGCGGTCCCAAGGGTGGTTCGCCCTTGACGTCTCCGGGCCTGCGCGGACAGCGGTACTTGAGAATGATGCCGGTCATGCCGAGCGAGTTCAGCCAGGCCGCGACTTCTTCACCTTCGAGTTCCCAAAACAGATCGTGGTATCCGCCTCCGGGACAGATCAGCATGGCCGTTCCGGTATTCTTTTCCTTGGTTGGCAGGTAGATCGTGAGTGTCGGCTTGGAGACATTGGTAATCAGCTTGGTCGGTCCAACGATGAGTGCCGACTGATAAACGCGGCTGTTCTCCTGGCCGTTGATGCCGACGTCTCCGGGAGTCTTCCCCGGCCAGAGATCGACGACCAGCGGATCTGCCGCGAATGTTGGACAGGTCAAGAACATGCCGACCAGCAGAGAGATGGCGGAAGCGATTCGATTCATGGTCAGTTTCTCGTTCGGATGTACAAGAGGAATGTCATCGCGGTTGTCGTTTCAGGATCTCTTGGGCGGCGCAGCGGAGACACCTTCCAGTCCGCCGCTGACGCGCAGCACCTCGCCGGTCATCCACGATGATTGCGGTCCGCAGAGGAAGGCGACCACGGCAGCAATGTCGGCCGCTTCGCCCCAGCGGCCCAGTGGAATCGCGCTGCGGACGCGCTCGATCATTTGCTGCTCGGTCAGACCCAGGCTCAGGCAGCGCTCGGCCATGACGGTCTTGTTGAAGTCTGTGTAGACCGGTCCGGGGCAGACCGCGTTGACTCGCACGCCATACGCGGCCAGTTCCAGCGCCAGAGTGCGAGTCAGGCTGATGACACCGGCCTTGGCGACGTTGTAGGCCGCCACCAGCGCCGCGGGATTCTGGCCGTTGATCGACGCGATGTTGACGATGGCACCGGCGGCCTGCTGCTCCATGATCCTGCCGGCGGCGCGGCAACAATAGAACGTGCCCGTGAGAGTGACGTTGATCACTCGCTGCCATTCCTGATCCGCCAGCGCGACAATCGGCGCGACGTGCTGGCCGACTCCGGCGTTGTTCACCAGGACATCGATTCGCCCGTGGGCGTCAACCAACCGCGCAAAACAGCGATCGACCGAATCGCTGTCGGAGATGTCCACCTGCGTGGCAACGACCGACAGGCCGGTTTCGGCCAGTGAATCGGCGGCGGCGGCCGCCTTCTCTTGTTGCAGGTCGGCAATCACAACGCGAGCGCCGCGTGCAGCCAACTCTTTGGCAATTCCCAGACCCAGCCCCTGAGCCGCGCCGGTCACGACGACAATCTGGCCGGTCAGTTCTGCATTGGCACGCAGAGCGGTGTTCATTGGTTGACCTCTCGTGGTACTTGGGCGAGCGTAGGGTGGACGCCTCGTCCGTCCGAGTCGCCATTTAGATATTCGGACGGACGAAGCATCCATCCTACGCGCGCCTTATGACATCGTCACCCATGTCGAACCGTTCTCGCACGATTCCACGGCCTTGTAGATGAACTGCATCCCGCGAAGACCATCGTGGACCGTTGGGAATTCGTACTGCTGCGGTTTGATCGGCTGTCCGTCGAGGTGGCTCCGAATGGCGCGGACGACTCCGCAATAGATCGTGGCAAACGCTTCCAGGTAGCCCTCGGGGTGCCCGGTCGGGATGCGCGTGCAGGTTTTGGCCGCGTCGGAGAGGTAGCCTTGACCGCGAGTGAGTGTCTGTCGCGGCTCGCCATAGCGGTAGAGTTCGAGGTGGTTGGGATTCTCCTGCGCCCACTTGATGGCCCCCTTGGAGCCGTAGACGCGCAGGGTCAGGCCGTTCTCTTCTCCGGTGGCGACCTGACTGATGGTGAGCACCCCCTTGCCACCGTCGCGGAAGCGAAGCAACGCGTTGACGTCCTCGTCGAGTTGGCGATCGGGCAGGAACGTGCTCTTGTCAGCGCAGAGCGATGTGATGGGATCGCCGGTGACGTATTCCAGAAGGTTGACACAGTGGGTGCCGACATCGCCCAGCGTGCCGCCGATGCCCGATTGCTGGGGATCGACGCGCCAAGCCGCCTGCTTCTGTCCGAGTTTCTCGTGCGGCACCATCAAGAAGTCCTGAAGATATTCGACGACGACCTTCCGGACCGTCCCCATCTCGCCGCTGCGAAACAGCTCCCGAGCGTGGCGGACCAGCGGGTGACCGGTGTAGTTATGAGTCAGCGCGAAGACACGTTTGCTCTTGTCGACGACGTTGACCAGTTGTTGAGCCTCCTCGAGTGTGTAGGTCATGGGCTTGTCACACACGACGTGAAAACCTGCTTCGAGAAATGTCTTGGCGATTGGGAAATGGGAGATGTTGGGCGTGACGATGGTCACAAAATCGATACGCCGGTCGGCTGGCAACTGGGCCTCGGCGTCGGCCATTGCCTGGC
Organism: Planctomycetales bacterium; assembly: GCA_016235885.1. Lineage (GTDB taxonomy): Bacteria > Planctomycetota > Planctomycetia > Planctomycetales > Planctomycetaceae > JACRIH01. The sequence goes on from JACRIH010000550.1 coordinate 5,792, forward strand.
AGGTTTTGTAACAGCGCTGAGGGTCGAGGTAGAGCTGCTCGCCAGTCGCCTGGGTGTTCTCGTACTTTTGGGAGAAACATCCAGCGACGAGTTCGACCTGCTGATCGAGCGTGGCGGCGATGCGATGCACACCTCCAATGAACGCTCCCTGGCCTCCGCCAACCATGCCCATGCGCAGCTTGCGTTTCCAGCTTTCCATGACGATGTTCCCTGAGGGATGAACTAGAAGCCGATTCAAAACTGCAGCCACGTTCTGGCGAACGTGGCTACGACGGACTCGGGTTTTTTGTAACTGCCTCTAATCGAGGCCGAGGATTCGACGGTTGCGTGACACATCGCTGCCGCCACTGGCGAAGTCGTCGAAGGCCACCTTGGTGGCTTCGATCAGGTGCCGCGTGATGAAGGGTGCCCCTTCGGACGCACCTTGCTCCGGACTTTTGACGCAGCACTCCCATTCCATCACGGCCCCACCGTCAAAGCCCGCTTCGTTACGCAGTGAGAAGATTTGTTTGAAGTCCACCTGCCCATCTCCCAGCGAGCGAAACCGACCAGCGCGTCCGGACCACGATTGATATCCGCCGTAGACGCCGACTCGGCCGCTGGGACGGAACTCCGCGTCCTTGACGTGGAAACCCTTGATCCGTTGGCCGTAGATCCGGATGAAGTCGAGATAGTCAAGCTGCTGCAACAGGAAGTGGCTCGGGTCGTAGTTGATGCACGCAGCCGGATGGTCGTCGGTATTCGCCAGAAATGTCTCGAACGTCGCGCCGTCGTAGATGTCGGAGCCGGGATGCAGCTCGTAACCAAAAACCACGCCGTTGTCCCGAGCCAGATCCAACAGCGGTCGCCAGCGAGTCGCCAACTCTTTGAACGCTTCCTCGATGATGCCCGCCGGTCGCTGTGGCCAGGGATAAACCATGTGCCAGGCAAAGCCGCCAGACAGCACGGGGATGTTTGTCGTGCCAAGATTGACCGAAGCGAGGATACACTTCTTGAGTTGATCGGTCGCCCAATCGGTGCGCGCCTTGCCGCGCAGGCCGGGCGGGTGGAAGCCCTCGAACATCGTCTCGTAAGCCGGATGCACGGCCAACACCTGGCCCTGGAGATAGCCGGCCAGTTCGGTGGGCACGAGCCCCATGCCACGCAGCGTCGCGTTGAAATCGTCGCAATAGGCCCGCGAACTGGCCGCCTTGTCGAGATCGATGATCCGCTGATCCCAAGCGGGGAGTTGCACCCCTTTGTACCCCAGATCAGTGAACCACTGGCCGATGTTCTTGAGGTTGTTGTACGGTGCCTCATCTCTCAGAAATTGAGCGAGAAAGACGGCTGGACCTTTGATGCTGGGTGAGGTTGAAATCATGCTGGCATCGGTCGGAGTACGGAGCGACCAGTGACGGTCGGAAAATGTTGCGGTCGGTAAAAGAGTACGACGGTGTTGATTATCTGTCTACGATCGGCCTGCTTCATTCACGACCGCATGAGGAACGGTAAAAGTCCACCGTCTTGCGAATCCCGTTGGCGAGAGTCGTTGCCTGCCAATCGGGGAACAGGCTGGAAATCAATTGCAGGCGACTGGGAATGTTGGACGGGATTGCAGATCCGGCAACAGAGAGTCTGGCGGCGGCGCCGGGGACCACCGCATCAATCGTCGCCACGATCTCGTCAACGGTGGCGGGTTCGCTGGGCAAATCAACCACGCACGCGCCGGCCGGTGTATCCAGAGCCGATCGAACGAAAGCGAGCGCCACATCTTCGACGTAATCGTATCCCACGCGTCCAGTGTAATTGATGGTGAAGGGTTCTCCGCGTGCGGCGGCGCGGGCGGCCAGAGACGGACCGGCCGTCAACCCCTGATCGCGTTCGGGACCATAGACAACGTGTGGCCGAATCCCGACGGAGGCCACTTGGAAATGTCGCCAGTACTGCTCGGCGATCAGTTCCACGGCCTGCTTGAACGCTCCGTAAAAAGTCGGTGGCCGATTCTCAATCGCACCGGCGCCCGCCACTGCGTCGTCTGGTTCGGGACCGAAGACCGCGAGCGAACTCGCGTACGACAGGCCACGAATCTGCTGCGGTCGAATGCGGGCCTGCTCGAACAAGGCCACGCTCCCCAGCACATTGACTTGGCAGCCCGTCCACGGATCTTGCTGGCAGGCCGGTGTGAGGAGCGCGGCCAGATGGATGATGTGCGTGACGTGGAACTCGTCGCACACCTGCGCCAACCGATCCCTGTCGAGCAAACTGCCCGGCACGAACGAGACGCGAGCCGCGTTTTCACCGAGCACGCGTCGCCAGCGCTCCGGGGCGTCGATCACGTCCAAAACCACCGGGCGAATGCCGCGTGCGAGCAATTCGCGCAGCACCCAGGTTCCCACAAAGCCGCTGCCACCTGTGACGAGGACGGTCGTGACCATGAAAAGCCAATCGTTATTGATTTACACCGTTCACCACGTTCGGCAACCGCTCGCCACGCACCGACATCGCCACAATGTTGGCCGCTGTTTCTCGCAACTTGCGCACGGCACGGACGCTGGTCGAAGCAATGTGCGACGCCACGATCACATTGTCCATCTTGAGCAGTGGGCTGTCGGGCGGAATCGGTTCGGGATCGAACACGTCGAGCGCCGCGGCACCGATGTGGCCCGCTTGCAGCGACTCGATCAACGCGGCCGTCTCCACCAAATCTCCTCGTGCCACGTTGATGACAATCACACCGGCCTTCATCTGTTGCAGCGTGCCGCGATGGATCATGCGTCGCGTTTGCGGCGTGCTCGGACAATGCAGCGATACGACATCGCTCTCCGCGAGAAGTTGATCGAACCCCACCGGAATCGCACCGCACGCCGCGATCTCCGCCGCCGGCAGCACGGGATCAAACGCGAGCACTCGACATTTGAACGGTACCAGCCGGCGAATGACCTCGCGCCCGATTCGGCCACAGCCGACGATCCCGACCGTCAGGTCGCGAAGTGTCTTCATCGAAGCCAGCGGCACGGCCAACCGCCATTGTCCGGAGCGGACGGTTACCGTATTCGTCACGACCTGCCGTGTCGCGCCCAGAATGAACGCCAGCGTCTGGTCGGCCACTTCGTCGATACAGTAGTCCGGCACGTTGCACACCGGGATGCCTTTGGCTCGTGCCGCGGCGAGGTCCACGTTATCGACGCCGATGCCGTACCGCACGATCACGCGAGCACGTCGCATGGCTCCGATCACTTCGGCATTCACGGGAGCAAACTGAGTGATGATTTGGTCGGCATCCGCAACCAGCTTCACCAACTCCGTCGCGGGCTTCTTCTCTTTCCAGGCGACGACTTCGCACCCGAGCGGTTGCAGGATGCCGGTCTCGATGTCGAGTGAATCAAACGTGTAATCGGTGATGACGACTCGCGGCATGGACAGCGGTCTCCTAAAACATAGAACATTGCCGGTGGAATTGTCCGACAATACAATCCGCGAGTGGATTGTTTCAAGCTGCCGCCGGCCGCATCACAGCATATTGGCTGTAGCCCGAGCCCTTGTGGCTCGATTGATTCCTTCGTCCTTCGTCCTTCGTCCTTCGTCCTTCGTCCTTCGTCCTTCGTCCTTCGTCCTTCGTCCTTCGTCCTTCGTCCTTCGTCCTTCGTCCTTCGTCCTTCGTCCTTCGTCCTTCGTCCTTCGTCCT
>JACRIH010000556.1 GCA_016235885.1 Planctomycetales bacterium
AGTGTCCCCAGATGCTCGCCGCCAAGTTCGGCCTTTATCTCGTCCGTGGGCAGAGTGAAATCCTGGTCGATGGCATCGAGGGCGGCAACGAACCGCTCCAGGACGGTCTCGCGCGGGAGATTGACCGGTTCCCCTTCCACGGTCGCTTCCGTCGCCGGTGTGAGCAGGATGTGATCCTCACTCGGCGTCTCGGACTCGGTAGTCTCCTCAATTGGCTCGTCCTCTTCGGTGTCTGCTTCAACTCCCCCGTCGCTGTCGGATTCATCGGAGGATTCTCGTGCCTCCACAGCCGGCTTTTCCGGCGCGGAAGTTGGCAGTGGGACGCTGGACTCTTCCGTCGGAGCACGCCCGATGAGTTGGATGGCAAGGTTCCGCGCGCGCTCCGTGAGGCGGACGATCTGAACGTTCCCGCGACCTTCTTGCTCGACGATCTCGTCGGAGGCTGCCATGATGATTCCCTGGCCGTATCGCTCAATAAGTATCCTCACTTTCCCCCGCGCTTCCTCGATCGGGAGTTCGCGATGGCCGAACATTCGGACGAGCGCGACCATGTGCTCGTGGTACAGAATCCGCCACCAGAGGGGTTCATTCTGGCCTTCGGGCTTGTAGGTGGTGCCGCTCAGAGATCCGCCAGCGGGCGGCGACGATGGAGTCGTCTCACGGGAGGACATGCAAGGACAGTGTGCCACAGGACGAATGGTCAGAACAGTTGCTGCGGGGTCTTCGCCGGAATGACATCCGCGCTTTTCTCGGTGGAACCCGCTGGTTCTGTTGCTGCATTGGACAACGGCAAGGGTGTGAGAAGCGGAGATCGCGGTTGCTGGGGACTGCTCTCACGAATCACCGCCACCAGTTGGTCGCGGACCTGGTCCAGAGCGGAGAGCAGCATGTTGACTTGGTCCTGGGCGAGAGTGGTGACAACGTCCTTCAGTTCGTCGATCGCAGTCTGGAAATCCCGTGGATAGTTGTCGTCGTCGGTGGCTGGATCTGTGGGATCTTCGGCGTGCGAATGTGTGAGATTCTTGTTTCCGTCGGCATCGTGTGTATCTACCGCATCGCGATTGCCCCGCACAGGCGAGGAAGAAGTTTCATGGCCGGAGATGCCGTTTCTCGTGATGAACTGGACGTCCGACCTCAATTCATCAAGGACCATCCGCAGGACACGGAGTTCGTCTTTGAGTCCAACGATCGCCTCCGTCAACGGTTCGTTTGGGTCGTCTCCTCGCTCCGGTGCCGAAGAAGTATCGCGGTTCGTCATGCGTGGAAGCAGAATAGCAGCACACCACACGATGCGAACTACGTTCCATCGACGGGCGGGACGTCACTCATCGAGAAAGGCATTCGCGAGTTCATCCCAATCAACCTCGTCGATCGCCGCTTGCAGCAAGTCGGCGTAGTGGGACGGCGTTGAGCGGAGCGGATTTCCGTCCTCGACCCATCGTTTCAATGTCTCCGCCAGCAGAAACCGGGTCGCTTCCTGCTCCGTCCAGATTCTCCTCACCACTTGCGGACAGTCTCCCGCTGCGTCCTGCGCTTCTGCGGCGAGGCGACGGCAGCAGTTGTAGTTCGGCTCGTCGTTGGTGAGATGCACATGGACGCACCACGTTTCGTAGTTGGACCACCCGTTGTAGGTCATCACTCGACAGCGTGCCCGTCCACGATACGGCTGACAAGCGGACGGGAGTGACCGCGACCGGTCACACACGTACTGCCGCATGCGTCCCGCGAATTTGTCGGCGGTCCTCGTCGTTCATGTCGAGCAGCCGGACGGTTCCACGACCGATCAGTGTGAGGCCGACAATGAGATCGCCCCGGCGTGCGAAATGTTCAGTCCAGATTTGAGTACGTGGGTTGAACAGAGTGACGGTTTGTCCGTCGATTCGCGTCGCGATGTTGGGGCCTTTTTTGAAATTGCACCAATGGCAGCACAACGACCGATTCGATTCATCATCCGTACCGCCGTGTTGTCGAGCGATCACGTGGTCAACGTGAAATGTAACGAGCGGCAGTTCATCCTGACGCAAACCGCAGTATTCGCACTGATCACCCGCCCGCTGGCGAACGAGACGGCGAAGCGCGGCGTCAACGGGCATGATGGTCAGCGGGAGGAGTTGGACGCCATGACGGCTCGGGCCTTGGCCTGCAACACACCAATGAAGTTGATCGCCCGGACGTAGTATTCGTAATCGTCCCGCTCTTCGGGGGACAGCGTCCCCTCGTTGCACTTGTCGGCGAGTTCGTCGAGCCGCGCCTGAACGTCAGGTGCAGCGCGAAGTTCTGCGATTTGCCGAGCCACCTCCGGGGTGAAGCACCGGCTCACGGGCTCAAACAGTTGATCGAGGACGGCGGAGTTCGATTCGGCACTCATAGCATCAGTTTACCACACTCCGATGCGGGGGAAAATGTGATTTGAGCGAGATATTCTCCCGGCTCAGGGGGCGCATATCTGCCCATGCCTCCGCTGCGACGTGCGAATGACGACTTCGCGACGATCTTCCTCGACCAGCGGTGGCGGAAGTGTGCTCAGCGAAAACGGACTACTCGGCGTGCCGTCAATCAGCAGCCGGACGTAGGCAGTGTAATTCGGCAGGCTCAACAGGTCTTGGGGTTTCAGTTGCCCTGGGAACTTGCTGAACGCCGGAGCAAGCAATTCCGCGTCTTCGGAGCCAACGCGAAACGCGACCAGTGTCCCGCAGTTGCCGATGACCGACAGATACGTTGCTGGATCAAGCTGCCCGGTGAGCTGGTGACTCAGCGTGAGACACAAGCGATACTTCCGCGATTCCGAGAGCATGATCGCGGTCGAGGGTGTCGTGAGCGACTGGAACTCGTCGAGGTACAGGTAATGGTCACGTCGCTCAGCCTCCGGCATTTCCGCCCGTGTCATCGCCGCTTGCTCAAGAGCCGTGAGAAGTAAACTCCCCAGCAGCGTCGCATTGTCCTGGCCGAGCGTTCCGCGGCTCAAGTTGATGATGAGCAACTGCTGCCGATCCATCACGTCGCGGAGATTCAGCGAGTAGCGGGACTCGCTCGCGGTGATCGCTCGCAGCCGGCGGTTTGTCAGAAACGGCATCACTTTGTTTGTCACCGACGACACCGCTTCGGTGCGGTACTGACCGTTCCACGCCGCAAACTCATTCTGCCAGAACGAACGGACGACTTCATCTTGGATGCGTGGCACGGCGTGGTCACGGAACACTCCGTCCGTGAGGAGCCGGAGCACCGTGAGCAAGTTCCCCTGCTGTTCGACCGCGACAAACACCGCGTACCGCAGCAAGTTTTCCAGTCGCGGTCCCCACGAATCAAAGAGCTTGCGAAACGCCGACACGACCCCCGACACCACCTGATCGGTGCGCTCCGGGTCGGGACACGCGAGCGGGTTGAACGGAACCACCATGTCGCTCGCGGCATCGAACACGATCACATCGTTTGTCCGGTGCCTCGGCACCAACCGGATCACGGCGTCCGCGAGGTCGCCGTGAACATCGAACACAGTGAGTCCCCTGCCCGCCTGCATGTCCGCGTGGATGAGGTTCAGAAGCAACGTGGACTTCCCCGCTCCCGTGGAACCCACGATGTAGACGTGGCGTCTTCTGTCCTCGCGACCAATGCCAACCAGTCGCTCGTCGCTGCGGAATCGCACACGCCCGATCGTGACCGTCCCCTCCTCTTTTCCCGCGTAGATTTTTGTCGGAGCTTCCAGCTCCGTGAACTCGGATGTCTGCATCCGCTCAGCGGCGGCCGTCGAGGTCGGTGGATGGAAGATCGTCGCCAGTTCTTCGTGCGAGAGCAGGAACCCTCGACCGGAAAGCGGCAAGGGATCGCCCCGGCGGATGTGCTGGACACCAAACGTCGCGAGCCGCGACTTGGTGAAGGCGCCGAACGCTCCCGCCATTTGGCGAATCCGGTCGAGTGTTTCACGGTGCTGCTCCTCCGGAGCAGTGACGACGAGGCGGATGTGCGTCTCGAACAGGTGACCGCCGATCTTGTCACTCGCGGCTTGCAAGTCGTCTTCGCGGTCATGCAGCCGGCTCCCAGAGGTTTCAAGCGTGCTGCGGTGTGAAGGGGGTGTGGAAATGGCCAGGAGGCCAAGACACCACGCCGGAAACCAACCTCGGGGGCGCGTGATGTGCCGCGCGTAATAGCGGGCGAGTTCGTGGTGCCAGTGGAAGAATTCGCGATCGAGCCGCTTCACGGCACGGGCGGCGCGATGGCAGCGTCGGTGATTAGCGGGACGTACAACGATTTCGATGCGGGAGCGGACGGATTCATCCGGCAGGATCGCCCGCAGGATGCCAGTGATCGGATCAGCGAAGTTGCCATTCAGCAAATCCTCGAACTGCGAGTGGCGGAGAATCGGGAACAACTCCGGAACGAGTTCCAGTTCCGCCGACCAAGTGTTCCAACCGGCCGGACAGAGTTCGTCTTCAACGGTAGTGAGCGAACAGTTCGGATAGTTCGCCGCGATCGGACCTGTGACGAGTTCCTCGATAGTCGCAGAAAATTGCACGAACAAGCCGACGCGACCCTCGCGCGTTCCGTACTCCAACGTGAAGCTCTGCCGCTCGTGACTGGTTTGGTGGATTGCCGCGAGCGCCCGCTCCATGTACCGCGGGCCGCGGTCGTTTGTGGCCGGTGCGGTGAGAAGTGTTCGCACGGAGAAAGCTTACCTTACCTCATACGATTCGGAGATCTCGGGATATCCTCGTCATCAACTGGACCGCTTTGGGTGTCGAAGACACGGGTCAGCGTCGCCCGGATCATCGGGTGCGAGCAGATCGTACAATTCTTGAAAAGTATCGGAAACGTATTTGAGGAAAATCAAACCCAAGACAACGTGCTTGTACTCTGCTGAAGTCAGACGCACTCGCAGATTGTTCGCCAATGGTCAAAGCTTCTCGTCAAAGCCGAGATTGGCTCCGTTGGTGTTGGTTTACTTTCGTGATTTCACCATGTGTGCCGACAATCTATCGGGTTACAGGTGCTTTGACTGAGAAACGCTGTTGACGTGCAACACGTCAACAAGCGTCGAACAAGCCGGGGCCGGTTGGTTTCGATTTCTTCTTTGGTTTCTGGACTTTCAACGGACGCACCAACGCAACGACGGCGTTCTCTTTCTCGTCGCCAAGCTGATCGTCGGGCGTCCAAATCGGGACGGCCCAAACGCGATACGTTCCCGATGCCGGACCAAGATCGAGATAGCACTCTCCATTGCACGGGACGCCGTTGACGGCTGCCTCATAGATCGGTCCCTCATTCTCAACCGATTTATCTTTGGGCAGGTAGTGCCCCTCGGCGTTGAACGATTCGCTTGGGATCGTGTAGTCAATTCGCAGCTTTACCGCGTCACGCAATTCGTCCGCTGGGTCGATACCGAAAAGGTTTTGTTGATCCTCTCGGCCAATTGTTCCTTGTTGAGTTGGTTTCAGCTTCCATGAGAAAAAGACGGCGGCTACTTGCTCAGAGCTAACCTCTGCGAAGCGACGCGCAGCGGCCTCACGCGATCCGCGATACTTCCCTGCGAGGGCGGCGAGTGCTTGTCCTGATTGCACCTCGGCGGCGTCAGTCGAAAACCACGGTTGCGGGAAGAGCAACTCCGCTGCGCCAATGTCGCAAAACATCTCCAGAAAATCATCGGGATTGTCTCGAACGCGGTAGCGGGCGTCCGTTCGACACCACGCCTTGGTCGAGTAGTCCGGGAAAAAAGTGTGGCTGATCTCATGGGCAACGCTGAATCGCTGGCGAGTCTCCGGACGGTCGGGATTGACGCGCATCGTGACGCCACCGGTCCCGTCGGGAACGAGTTCAGCGTCCGGGCTGTGAATGGGTGGTTCGGTACTGCGATTGATACCACGCAAGCTGGCGAGCACATCCACGTTGATGGGCATGACAAGCTCACCAAACGTGGAGACATGAAGGTCGATCAATTGCCGAGCCATCATCCGCACTGCCGCCTTGGCGTCAGGTACTCCGGTCGTCTGGACAAGCTCGTCAATGAGTGCCTGTGTTCGGCCAGCCGATGACATCATTTGTCGCGTCTCCGAACTGTGTTCATCAGAAACAAATAGAGTTGATGCCATTCGTCGGCCGTCTGCGGTTGCGCCCCTCGGAACTTCATCACCGCAAGGTCGCGTAGGTCTTCCCGCGATAGCGGCGTCTTCTGTTTGGACATTCGGGTTTGGAAATCGCGAAGCGATGGCGGCAATTCGACGGGGCGGTCTTCAACCTGCACGGTTTCAAGTGACAGGAGCACGGCGAGCGTTGTCGAAAGTGCGTTTGCAATGCGGAGCAACACGTCAGCAGACGGTTTTTTGGCTCCCGTGGTATCTCGCTCCAACTCCCAAAGGTATGTCTTCGAGATTTTCGCCTTATCGGCAACGTCATCCAGTGACATCCCTTTGTCTGTCCGCAATTTGCGCAGTTTCTCGGCAAGCGTCATTGTTGGCTTTCTGGGCGGTGGTACGTCGGTGCTCATCGCTCCATAGTATATCACGACCGTCCGCCTGAGCAAGATTCACTGTTCGCTATAGTTGACGGCCAGCGGGCGAACAAGTATGTTCGCTATGACTGACGACCTCTGGTCATTCCTTCAGGACCAATTTCATGGCTCAACGAACAAAGCTGCTGGCATCCCAAAAGCGAACAAACGGAACGACGGTTCCGACCGCGCCGCGTGAAGTCACTCGCAACATCACAAAAACGGTGATGGCCATGTTGTGGGGACGCGCAGCCGCGCGTTGCGAATTTGCTGGCTGCAATCGTCCGCTCTGGAAATCGCCGGTCACGCAAGAGCCGGTGAACATCGCCCAAATGGCTCACATTTACTCATTCGGTGAGGGCGGACCTCGTGGCAACGTCGGTGTCACGGATGATGCGTTGAATGGAATCGAAAATCTCTTGCTCGTCTGTCATGCGTGCCATCGGAAGATCGACCAGAAGTTAGATGGCGGACGCTACAGCGTGAATTTGCTTCGGCGTTGGAAGAGTGAGCACGAGCGAAGAATCGAGGTCGTCACCGGTGTATCGCCAAATAAGCAGAGTCACGTCCTGCTGTACGGGGCCAACATCGGCGAGCAAAACTCGTCACTGAATTTCAACGATGCAGCCTTGGCCATGTTTCCGGATTATTTTCCGGCAACCGACCAACCTCTCGAACTCAGCATGGTGAACAACTCATCGACGGATCGGGATGCGGATTACTGGCAGACAGAGAGCCGACGACTACAGACGTTGTTTCAGCAGCGGGTTCGCGAACGACTCACACTCAACGAGATTTCGCACCTGTCAGTGTTCACTCTCGCACCGCAACCTCTGCTGATTCAACTCGGCACATTGCTCTGCGACATCATCCCCGCGACGGTATTTCAAAGACATCGGGAACCCTCGACTTGGGAGTGGCCAGCGACAGCCGATATGCAGCCGTTTGAGATTCAAGCGCCGACGGATACGTCCGGCCCGCCTGCACTCGTACTCTCCGTGAGTGCGACAATCACGTCGGATCGCGTCTTCGATGTGCTTGGGCCGGATGCCTCAATCTGGACCGTTAAAGCTGCGTCTCCGCACAACGACATTATCAAATCGCAAACGCAGATTTCTCAGTTCAAGACGCTCGTTCGTCCGCTGTTGGATCGGATCAAGACGGCTCACGGCCAAACAATGCCGCTTCATGTCTTCCCGGCGGTGCCGGTCACGGTCGCCGTGGCACTCGGACAAACCCGAATGCCGAAAGCCGATATGCCGTGGAAAATTTACGACCAAGTGAATGCCCTCGGTGGGTTTATCTCTGCTCTATCCATTTCTTGAAGGAGTAACCATGAACGCAGACCTGACAAAGCTTCTGGCAATCATCGTGGAACATCTGGATGTTCCAAAGTCGTATTACGAGAAAGCAGCGGCTCGCCATCGCTCACTTGGAGAATGGCTGCATCGCGATGGATCGAAGGTTGCCGACCTTGATCCCGATGTCCGTCCTCAAGGTTCATTCCGATTCGGGACGGTCAATCGGCCGATCAACGAACGCGATGAATATGATCTCGACAATGTGTGCTTGCTCAAATTGCTGCGGAAATCGGTGCTGACGCAAGAGCAACTGAAAGAACTCTACGGCCAAGAAATCCGGGCCTATGCGAAAGCCAATGGGATCGTCGCACCGGTGACGGAACATAATCGTTGTTGGCGGCTCCAATATGCCGACGAAATATCAT
>JACRIH010000057.1 GCA_016235885.1 Planctomycetales bacterium
AGTGACCGGGCTACATTCTCAAGCCAGCTTGCCGGTCAGTTCGGTTCCCCACAGCAACTTCACAAGGCGGAACTTCTGCACGCGCTCGGTCCATTTCGGCGCGAACTTGGCGAACAGTGGTTCCGACAGGCGATAGGCCGGATAGATCACTGCCAGACCGAGCACGAAACTGCCGAGCACCACAGTATTGTTGAACGATGTCCACGGCACGAGCGGCGTGTCGTACAGCGTCGTCCAGAATGATTGCAGACCCGGTTGAGTCAGCAGGTATTGCCCGATCTGATGCGACACCGGATCAATGGCCATCCCGATCCACGAGAACGTGAAGATCGCCATCATCCCCGCCGCCATGTTGACCCGCAGCGAGCAAAGCACGGCCATCATGACAACCGCGATCAGGTTTCCTTTCGGCACCAGCCCGATGGCCATGCCGAGGGCGAAACCCCACGCGAGTTGCTTCGGCGTTGCATCCAGCAGCAACGCCTGGGCGAAGAATCGAAACGGACGAAGAAAGATCATGCGTCAGAGTCCTTTCCGCGCAATGTCTGATTGTCAGTCGAACGACCATCGCTCCCCGCGACCGCGAGGCGTCGTCATCGTGAGATGTTTGGAAAATGAGAGCTTGAAGTGCCGCCGCGAGATTCTCGGCAATTTGAGGGCGGGGTTTCTATCGCAAGCACCAGTCTGGTGCAAGGTGGTTTTTGAGGCACGTTGCGTCGCGAATTCACGACTCACGTCGTCTTCACGGTTGTGCTACAACGCCCGAAAGTCCCCATCCTTTCCCGAACCGCACTGTGAATCGAAACTCTTACGACCTGGCTGTCGAACGGATCGACCAGTGGCAGAATCCACCGATCGCGGTCTCGCCGTGTCCGGTCTGCCGCGTCGAGACGGCTCAGCCAACGTTTGTGATCGAGGGGTTGTCGTCGCGGTTGGTGACGTGCGGGCAATGTGGTCTCGGGCGGCTTGATCCAATGCCGAGCGCGGAGGAGATTCGCGGCTTCTACCCTGACGACGTGTACGGCGTCACGGGCGAGAAGTTCGAGTCGTTTGTGGAATCGCTCGTGCGCTGGGTGGCGTCGCGGCAGGCTCAGTTTTTATCGCGCGGGCTACAGTCGGGTGCTCGCGTGTTGGATGTGGGCTGCGGACGCGGCGTGCTGCTCCGGTCGATGGCGGATTGCGGGCTGGAAGTTCACGGGACGGACATCAGTCCAGCGGCTGTGCAGGGAGTCGACTCGCGGGCTGCGATCCGGATTGTGCCCTGCCTGGCCGACGCGGCGTATCCGACCGGGTTCTTCGATCAGGTCATCCTGTGGCATGTGCTGGAACATCTCCCCGACCCACGCGAAACACTGGTTGAAATCGAGCGTGTGTTGAAACCGGGCGGGCGCGTCGTGGTTGCGGTGCCGAACTTTTCGAGCCTCCAGTCCCGCTGGGCCGGCCCCGCGTGGTTTCACCTCGATCTGCCACGCCACCTGTTTCATTTCCCGCTGGAGTCGCTGCAGTTTCTGCTGACCGACTGCGGGTTCGACGTCTTGTCCGCGCATCATTTTTCGTTGCGGCAAAACCCGTTCGGCTGGATTCAAAGCGCACTGAACCGCGTGCGCTGGCTGCCCCGCAACGGCCTGTACGTCCTGCTCCACCGCCGACCCGACTCCGACTCGCTGCCGTTTGATCGCCGGACCCGCCTCTGCCTGCGAATCGCGTACATTTTTGGGGCACCGCTCGCCGTGTTGCTGAGCGTGTTCGAAGCCGTCTTCCGTTCTGGAGCCACGGTCCACGTGGTGGCCAAATCGCGGAGATTGGTCTCCTAGCGTTCGGCGGATTCTGCTATATCGCCCGCCCGCTTGAGCCGTGAGATGCCCACGGGGTCGGGAGTCTTTTTCAGGTCGGCGATCTGACGGCCTGAGATTGTGGAGCATCATTCTCGCCGACCTGAAAAAGACTCCCGACCCCTTTGCCTACGACAGAAAGTTCCAAGGAAGGAGCCAGCGATATGATCTGTTCGATCACGACCGTTCGGTCATGGGTGTTCACCGCAACTTTAATTGTGGTCGCAGGACAGAGCGGTGCGCTGTCGCGAGCCGACGAGGCGACCCTGCCCGCAAGTCCGGCCGGGACGAAGTACCTGCTCGCGTACAAGTTTTCTCCGAACGACCCGTTGCACTACCGCGTGGTTCAAGATTCCGAAATGACAATCATCTACAACCAGGCCAAGCAGATTGACCGGAATCATTCCGAGACCCTGCGAAGCTTGCGAGTCGTCTCGGTGGATGCCAGCGGAGTCGCCGAAGTCGAGATTGTGATCGACCACGTTTATCTGAAGGCTCAGAGTGGCGAAAACGCCGGCGATGAATTCGACAGCCGCGATCCTGACACGCGAGCTGCTCAATATGAAAAGTACAAAGCGATCTACGATTCGATCGGCCAGCCTCAGGCGCGGCTGTCGCTCAGCCCATCCGGCCGGGTGCTGAAATTCACCCCCTTCGGTTCGTTCAAGACGGCTGGCAGTGATACGGAACCAGTGAAAAGCATCGTCAACCAATTCCCCGAACAACCGGTCGCTGTCGGCGAAAAATGGAGCGAAGAGTACGACGTGGATGTGACGGTCGAAAAGGGGCTGAAGCAAAAGGTGACGATGATCCGCAAGTTTCGTCTGGTGTCCGTCGACCAGAATGTGGCGAAGATCGAATTGAAAACCGGCGTCGTCACGCCGCTCAACGACCCCAGCATGCAAGCGCAGTTGATCCAGCGCGAGCTTTCCGGCACCATCGAATTCGACCTGCAACGCGGCACGATTCTGTCCCGCAAACACACGGTCGATAAAACCGTGGTCAATGCCTTCGGCGACTCCAGTTCGCTGCGAGCCGTCAGCAGCTACGAAGAAAAACTGCGCCCGTCCCGAATCGCGGCGACATCGTCGACGAAGAAGTAAGCCGCAAGAGCCGGACGCAACATCCACCTCACTTCTCAGGATCCGGTTGACAGTGAAGGATGTTTAGCCACGGATCGAACACGGATTGAACACGGATACGTGACAACTTCGCACGGGTTCGCAGCATCACCGTTCGGATCTTGTGCGTCCGTTGTTTTTATCCGTGTTTCATCCGTGGCCCGAAAACCTCGTGTGGTTCGTGTGTCAGTACCGCAACCGTTGCAATCCGCGCCGTGACTGCGGAAAGTGTCTCACACCAAGTTGGCTCGGTGATCGAATGCCCTTGGCTGAGGAGCCGCCGTCATGCGTGCGTGGGTTTGCCTTGTCTGGTTGATGTCATCGGGAATTGCCGCGCAGGCCGAGGCCCCCCCTGCCCCGTGGCATCTTGCCGAATGGTCCGCACGGGCGGTTGTGGAAATCAAGCCCCCACTGGCCGGAGCCGACGTGGACACGGCGGCGGCCAGAGTGTTGTGTCAGGGGCAGACGAAACCCAGTGGTGAAGATGTGCGCGTGCTCGATGTTGCGGGGCAGCCGGTTCCGTTTCAACTCACGTGGCACGATGCGGGGCGGTACTCGTGGATCGCCTTTCGCGTGGCGAACCCGCAGGCAGGTCAGCGGTACTTCGTGTACTTCGGCAACCCGCAAGCGTCGCGGGCTACGGAACAAGTCGTCGATTCGCCGACACCCGGCGCGGGGCCGCCGCAGGGAAGTTGGATTCCGCGAGCCGGACTGGTCTTCGGCACTGTCGAACGGCCGCGACAAAGCGGGCCGGCTGCCGAACAACCCGATGACAACCCCAAGACCGTCGATGAACTCGCGAAGATGCTCGCCGCCAGTCCGCGCAAGTTGGGAGCACGCTACCAACACAACATTTCCGATGGCTTCAACCCGTTCGGTTCGTCGGACTACTACATGAGCCTCTACCGCGGTTGGATCAAAATTCCGGCGGCGGGAAAGTATCAGTTCTGCACGGCGTCCAACGAAGCGTCGTTCTCGTTCCTCGACGGCAAGGAATTGATTCACTGGCCGGGCCGGCACACCGAGGAGCGCGGCCTGCGCGGCGAAAAGAACGCGCTGGTCGAACTGACCGCCGGCCTGCATTACATCGAGTACTACCACGAGGAAGTGACGTTGCAACAAGTCGCGTTTCTCGGCTGGCGGCCCTCGGCCGATCAGGGACCGTTCTCCGGCATCCCCGACGAAGTCTTCACGCGGCCACATACGGCAGACGTTTTGAGCTACGAACAACGCGGTGGTCCCGCGCTCCTTTTTGAGCCGCAGATTGTGGATTCGATCTGGCCGCTCGACCGACACGAGGGACAGTACACGCGAGTGCGGTTCCGACTCTCGCCCGCTTCACACTTCCCTGAAGGAACAACGTTCCACTGGACGTTCGGCGACGGACTGTCGTTGGAGTCCCGGCTTCAGCCGTCCGTGTCCAAGCCGCCTGAAGGCGGGACTCCAGCGCGTTCTCAACTCTCGAAAGTGGGTCACGAAGTCGAACACGTGTACCTCACGCTGGGTGTGCATGACGTCACGATGACGGCGGAGCAACCGGGCCAGCCGCCGCTCGTCACGAAATGGCCGCTCGACGTGTATGAAATTCAGCACGCAGCCGATCAGTTTCCGGACGGCAAGCCGGGCGACTATGCCACGATCGTTCGCACGTACGACCGCAGCAAACTCGATGCACCGCGACTCAAAGAATTCGTCCATCTGCTCGCCGAAGCCGCCGCATGGTCCGACGCCAAGCAGGCAGGTGGCGAATTCGTCCAGCGTTTCGGAGCGGCCTCCCCCACCCCAGTTGTGCGCGGGTCTCCTGACCCCGCACCGAAGCCGACCGCAGGTCTCCCCAAATCTGGAGACCTGCGGTCGAACAGCGTGGCACGGTCAGGAGACCGTGCCACAACGGATCTCGCGCAAATCCGGCGGCTCATCGCCGAAGCGGCGTTGCAACTCGGCGAGGGAAATCTGCAAGAGGCCGTGGACAACTACCGTGCCTCGTTGACCGAGCAAACGCCGCTGCCGGAGCGGCTGAACGTTTTGGCGAAGCTGGTCCGGTTGATGGGCATCGATCGCGATTTGCCGGAGGAGGCGGGGAAAGTGATCGCGGATGTCGAAGCGGCCGTGCGTGGCAAACGTCTCGACGACGACAGCCGGCAGGCGTATCGCGACGCGATCATCGCCGCCGGAGACGTCCTGCTGTGGCATGGCAAGCGCGACGGTTCGGTCGATCTGTATCGCAAGGCCGAGGGGTTGTCGTCGCAATTCATTCCGCCGCAGGTGCGATCGGCCAGGATCGGCGCGTACCCGAACTCAATCCGCGAATACATCCACGACGGCAATCACGGCGCGGCGCTCGACCTCGTCGCGAAATGGGAATCGTCGTTCCCCACCGACAAGGTTCGTGGTCACACTTTCTTTTGGCGCGGCAAGCTGCATTCGCTCCGGAACGAACCGAAACCCGCCGCACGCTACCTGGCCCGATCCATCGGCCTCGGTCTCGGCGCGGACTTCGAATCCGAAGCCCGCTGGTTGCTGTCCATCGCCCTCGATCAACTCGGACGTCCCGACGACTCCCGCCGCGAACTTGCCAAACTGGTGGCCTCAGGATTGAAGGATGAGTTCGTCGAGAAGGCGAAAGAGAAACTGCGAGCAACGAAGAAGTGAGGTCCGGTCATCAACTGGCAATCAGGGCTTCGCGTTCGCTTGGTGAACGATTCCAAGAGTCGATCCGAATTGACTCGACTGTTCGGCATGGTGACAATGCCCTTGGTCTTTCTGGCAAGACGAAAGGTGAACATCATGCGAACGGTCATGCTTGGTTCGGATTCCTCCCGTGAGCCGCTGGACGAGTTGATTCGGCAGGCAGGCTCCGATGAGGTGGAGATTGTCGATCGCAATGGGGGGGTCGTCGCGTATCTGGTTCCGACTCCACAACCTGGTGACCCGGTCTATGCCACATTCGAGCAGGCGTTTCTGAGCGATTCCGAGGAATTGCTCCGTCGTCAGGCCAGCCAAACTCCGGGACGAACAACTGATGAAATCCTGGAGCGGTTGCGATCCGCGTCGTCTCTGACGGAACAGTCATGCGATACACCGTGACGTGGGCTCCCGAAACTGAGACGGAATTGTTGGTGCTCTGGTTGTCGGCCAAGCCCGCCGAGCGACAGCATCTCACGCGATGCGTGAATCACATTGATCGAGCCTTGTTGCGGAATCCGGAGCAGAAGGGGGCGCCGCTTCGCGGGCATCCGGGATTTCGGTTCTACGTGGCTCCGCGTGTACCTCCCCAGCCGTATGTGGGCGTCGTTTACGAAGTGCTCGGCGATGATCGGGTCGTTCGCGTCCATCAGTTGCGAACGATTTCGTCTCAGGCGTGACGCGGCAACGGTTGGGTGGCCGGGGTCGAGCGCAGCGAGCCGCCGGAATGTGTGGCCTTGATCGCTGGGGGCTCACTTCGTTCGACCCCAGCCACCCCGTCAGCGCTACGTCAAACCTTTGATTGGTTCGCCATAGTAAACGTGGTGCGGTCGCGCGAGGTCATCGGTCAGCATGGTGGTCTCGGGGATGCCGAGCGAATGATAGATTGTGGCCGCCATGTTCTCCGCGGTTTGAGGACTGGCAACTGGATACGCACCAATCTTGTCCGACGATCCCACGACGACGCCTCCGGGAACGCCGCCCCCCGCGAAGAACACCGACTGACAGGCTCCCCAGTGATCGCGGCCGGGGAGTTTGTATTCCGGCGGCAGCGAAGTGATCTTGGGAGTCCGTCCGAATTCCCCTGCCATGACGATCATCGTGCTGTCCAGCAGCCCGCTGTCCTGCAAGTCGTCGAGCAATGCCGACACCGCCTTGTCGGTGGGCGGAAACAAATTGTTCTTGAGGTGCGGGAACGCATTCCCGTGCGTGTCCCACGTTTCATTGTTGCCCAGGTTGACCTGCACCAGATTCACCCCCGCTTCTACCAGCCGCCGCGCCATCAGCAACGACCAGCCAAAAGAATTGCGCCCGTATCGATCGAGCACCTGCGGCGGCGCATGGACAACATCAAAGGCGTTGCGGACGTTTTCGTCCGCCAGTAGTGACACCGCTCCCTGACGATAGCGGTCGAATTGCTGGGCCACGGCAGTCCGTTCCAAGTCGCGGCGCTGCACGTCGATCGCCTTCAGCAAGTCGATCCGGCCATGCAGTCGGCTGGACGCGAATCCTTCGGGAAGGACCAACTCGGGAGATCGAAACTCGCGGGTGTGCGATTGCTGAGGACGCTCCTGATGATCGAATCCGAATTCCGGGTACGCTCCGTACGACGCGGAATCGTACGCGGACGCTTCGATGAACCAGGGATCGCGATTCCGACCGAGCACCCCGCCGAACTGACCGGGCACGACATTTCGCGCGTCATTTTGAATGAGCTTGTCGGGCAGAATGACCGCCGGTGGCAGATTGTTGCGGGGACGTGTAGCTGCTCCGGCGACGGCGGCGATCGCGGGCCAATCGGTCGGTTGCGGATCACGTTTCTTGAAGCCCGGCGGCAACGGCGTCCGTCCGCTGAGCATGATCATGTGCGCTTCGAGGTGTCCGTTTTGCGTGTGCGTCAACGAGCGCACCAGAGACCAGAGCCGACTGCGCTGCGCCAGCAACGGCAAGTGTTCGCAGATTTGCAGACCGGGCGTCGCCGTCGCAATCGGTTGGAACTCGCCGCGAATCATGTCCGGCGCATCCGGCTTCATGTCGAAGCTGTCGTGTTGTCCCAGCCCGCCGGACAGAAAGATGTAGATGACCGACTTCGCCCGGCCGGCTCCACCCGCAGGGGCCGCCTGCGCATTGCGAAGCGCGGCCAGATGATCGCTCGCCAAACCCAGCAGGCCGATCGACCCTGCTTGCAGAGCAAGGCGCCGCGAGAATCGTGGATGTTGTGCTGGGTGGTTCGATCGAGACATGATTCTGAAACCAGGGAACAGTGCCAATTCAGTATCTTGCCGCGCGAGGAAATGCAACCGCAGAAACGTAGGGTGG
>JACRIH010000568.1 GCA_016235885.1 Planctomycetales bacterium
CGCGCTGCGGATCGAGCTTCCATTCGACAGCGCGGGATCGCACGAGGCGGATTGCTCGTGAGACATCTCCCAGCATCACCGGATGCCGATAGCCCTTCGAGCCGAGTCGATACTTCAACACGAACGCCGCCACGCCGTTGTCCGCCAGCCACTTCGCGTAGCCCTCTCCCTCGTGACCGGCCAGGCCACCGTAGCCGCCGCCGGGACAAACCACGATCGACGTGCCGCTCGCCTTGTCCGCCGTCGGCAGATAGGGCGTGATCGTGGGGATGTCCTGATCCGCCTTCCCCAACGCTCCCGGAGCGTCCCCCTCCCACAACCGAATCGGTTCCGCAGCCGACACCAAGTTGGCACAGCATCCTGCCAGCACGATCACGAACAGCACGCAGCGTCGAAGAGTCATCGTCGATGGCCGTTCTGAAATTTTGAAGAAAACGGCTCAACGCCAAGTGCGTTGAAAGACAAATATTTCACGCAGGGGCGCGGAGTTCGCGGAGAAAACCCAACTCAAATTCTCTTCAAACTCTGCGAGCCCTGCGCCTCTGCGTGAGACCACTCTTGGAATTGCCAGTTTCAACCCGAATCGCGTGATCCAAGAAAAACATTGCAACGAGAGAAACCGTATCAGATTCCCATGCGACACACTAACCCGACGCGTCAGCGAGGGAGCCTCGCGAAAAGCCCTCGCAGACGCTACGGGTTGGACGCCGTCCACGGCTTGGGCTGTGGCGGCTGAGCCAGCAGTTCGTAGTGCGGGTCATCCAAACCGAAGGCATCAGCGACGCGATTGAAGAACGCAAATAGCGCCGTGATGTACACCGCTTCCGCAACCTGCGCGTCGGTCCAGCCGGCGGTGCGCAGCCGCTGGATGTCGTCCGGCTGGCAGCGGTAGGCGTGCAACGTCAGCAGTTCGACCAGCGCCAGCAGTTCGCGTTCGGCGGGCGAGATGGAAGCGGCGGCGAGGTCGCCCCGGCGGAGAGCCTCCACCACGGCCAAGTCCTGTCCCTGCAACTGCAAGAACATCGCGTGCGAACCAATTCAATACCGGCATTTGTTGAGCGCCGAAACGTACGTCGCGATCATCTCCTTCGTGCGCCGGTCGAGATGCCCGTCGGAAAAATGAACGCGGTAAGACGACAGCATCACATCGCGCAGAAAGTCCGGCCGCTGACTGAAGCACTTCATGATGCCGGGGATTTCGGTCCGCTCGGGGTTGCGCTCGAACCATTCGCGATAGAAATCCGCGAGTTCCCCCGTGGCATGACGTTCGTCGATCCATTCGATATTGGGCATCAGACGTCTCTCCGACAACAAAACGTATCCTCCCCTCTCCCCTTTGGGGGAGAGGGGTCGGGGGTGAGGGGCGGTCGAGCGTTCCCGTAATCCTTCAATCCCTACTTTTCCGCTTCCGACAGCGCCCGAAAATAACTCTTCAGCAGCGATTCATACCCAGCCGGGTAGCCTTCATCGGCAGATTGCAGCAGCTCGTCGCGCAGTTCCTTCGGGAGTGATCGCGCCCGCTGAAGCTGCGCGGCTGTCGTCTGATCAAGCGGGCTGCGCAACGCCGATTTCATCTGGCTGAGGGCCACTTTACTGCGGCGCGAGCCATCGTCGTACCGCAGGTCACGCAAATCTTGTTCGGCCTGCTTCATGAGTTGAATGCTGTCCGTCAGGCGGCGGCTGGTGACTCCCTGCGTTTCGAGACGCTCGGCGACCTTCTCGGCCTTCTCGCGCACACCCGCCTGCTTCGCGCTCAGGCGGTCCATGTCTTTCTGAAAGTCCGGCGGCGTTCCTCCCTGCAACCCCTTCTTCCCCGAGCCGGCTTTCTTGCCGCCGCCGGTCGCACCGTTCGGGTCTTGCTTCCCTTCCTCTTTGAGTTGCCCCGGTTCGTAGCGTTCGTTGTTCACGCGAGCCGGTGTCTTTCTTCCGTCGAGACCGCGCGACGTGTCGCCCACCATCTGGCCCGAAGACTTGCCACGCCGCCCGTCGCCAGACCGCCCGCTCACTTCCTGGCTGTTCGGCTGATCGTTGCCCGTTTTGCCCTTCGCGGAAAAACTGCTGATCGGCCCATCGGACACGCCCCAACCGGCCTGATTCAAGTTGTCACCCCATGCCGACGTGATGTCGTCCGCCTCTTCGTCGAATTCCTCGGCCTCCTGCATCAGGTCGCCGATCAGGTCTTCGAGTTCGTTCGGCAGCGGCATTTCGGGGATGCTCATCGGTTTGTTATTGAGCGGTTCTTCCTGAACCCAACTCACCGAATCGGGCGCGTCGGGCATCCACAATTCCAGATCCTCGAGCATCTCGGTGGCCAACCCCGCGCCAAGATCCTCCAAAGCAACTTCCAACTTCGCCGCCTTGGCTCGACTAACTGCCTGTTCGATTTCCTCGAACACACGATTCACATCTGGCTTGAGACCAAAGTCGTCGACGAACCCCGTCGGCAGTTTCGTCAATTCGTTGACCGAACCCTCGCGCCACTTGCCCCACTTCTCCGCGAAATCTTCCAAGTCCTTCATCGCCTCGCGAAGTTTCTCGCCGGACAATTCATCGACGGCCCGCTTCGGCATCTTTTCAAACTTTGTCGCGAGATCTTTTTCCTCGCCAACCAGCCGGTCGAGATCATTCGTGAGAGTCCCCAGCGCCTGAGTGATCTGCTGGAACGCCGGCTTGTCGGTCTTCTCCAACTTCTTGAGTTCCTTCCGCGCTTGCTCGTTACGCTGCATCCGATCGAGAAGTTCCTTGAGCTTGGCAACGATCTTTTCCTGCACCGGGATCGAGGTTTCGCGACGACGATCACCCACAGCCCGGTCCAGCGCCTCGCGCCCCGATTCGAGCAACTTCACCGCGTCGGCCATTAATCCGGAATGCAGTTCTTCGAGTGCTTCGACGACCGTGTGCAGCGGAGTCCCGTCGCGACGCATGACTTTGGCAAGGCGATCCGTGCTGGAACGAATCCTGATTTCGGAATCGACGAGTTTGTCGAACACCGCGCCCGACTGCGTGTCGGCCAGATTCTTCATTTGCTGCCGGAGCAAACTTTCGAGCTGCGCTGCGATGTCTTCCAACCGCAGATCGAGCTGCGCAAATTCCTTCTCCGGGACGATCACAAACAATGCAAACCGTCGCGACTCACTCCGCCCCGGCCCAGTCAGGTCGTTGCGATCAGCGGCTTCAGCCCAGTAACGAACCACGTCGCCCGACTTGAGCGCCAGACTGGAAAGGTTCCACGCGACGGTGTGCTCAGCCTGCAACTCGGGTTGGCCACTGACCGGGAACGACGCCACTTCGCGAACCTGCTCCTCGTCGTTGAGTCGGCCGATGAGCCGCACCTGCCCGACGCCAAAGTCATCCTTCGCGTGCAGCTTGACGGTGACCGAGTCGTTGGGTTTCACCTGTGTATCGCGACCCGGTTCAACAATCGCCACCGTCGGCGGCAGGTCTTTGGCAAGCGAAATCGAGTGCCAGAGTGGATCAAGGTTTTCGTAACCGTCGGTGTCTTGCAACCGGAGTTGGTAGCGTGCTGGCGCGTCGATTCGCGGACCTTTACTCCCCTCGACTTTGAAGGGGGGGGTTCCAGCGGATGGCCACACGACGAACGCACACTTCCACGTCTGTCCATCGCTTCCCGCCGTGAGTGCGAACACTCGTTGTGAATCGGTCACGAGCGTCGCCTCGCGCAGCGGTTTCGATGTGCTGACAGTCATCTCCACGGTCGTCCCTGCGATCGCCGTCACGTCGCCATCCGATTCGGCGACCTCCTGCGGATCACGCCCCGTGTACGGAGGCAGCGTGTACGTGATCGCGATCCCTTCGACCTGCGGCCGCTTGACCACTTCGACGCGGTAAACGGCCGACGAATCGTCTCCCGCCGCGATCCGGAAGTCGAACGAACGCATCGCCTGCGGCACGGTGAATCGGAACAGACCGGGCGATGAATCGCCGGGTTGCATCGCCGTCGGTTGCCACGCGCCATCGGCGGCTTTTCGGAGCAGCTTGGCCGTCGCGGGAATGTCACCCTGCACGCGGACTTCGATCGGCACGGCGACCCCTTCGGGCACGCGGGTGTTCCCCGGCCGAATCGAATCTTCGACGATCAGCGTGGCGGTGTACGGGTCGATCCCGGCGAATGGCAGCAGCACGCGCGACAGCCCATTGCCGAACCTCGGAGTCGCGATGGCATAGATCACGAGCAGCGCGACGACTCCGCCGCACAGCCAACTCGCCTGACGAACCGGTTGCGAATCGACACAGTCATCCAGATCGAGATCGCTCGTCGCCGAAACGGCATCCGACACGATCGCCTCGATCAACCGCGGCGAACCGTAATCCGTGCCGCGTCCCAATTGCAGTCCGTTGATCAGCCGGTTGCCCAACGCGGGATAACGATCTTCAACCAGCGCGGCAAAGAAATCGTCTCGATGATCCTCCAACATCCGCCGCACAACCCATTTCAATCCCACCGCGATCACAGTCCCAACCAGCAGGCACGCCAGCGCGAACCTGCCAGCCTTCGAGAATGCGAACAAGTTGTCCGCCGCCACGACCGCGACGACGGCACCCAGTCCGATCGCCGCAGCCCGGAGACACCCTTCGAACAGCTTGCTGGATCGCCACTGCTGACGGATGCCATGCAGGTCGTGAACGAGACGCGGATAGGCTTCGGTGATGGACATGGGTCACTCCGGATCGCCGATTGACGATTGCCGATTTTCGATTGAACACCCACCAGCCGAACCAAATCGGCAATCGAAAATCGGCAATCGGGAATTCAAAATCACACCAACTGCCACTTTCGCCGCAGCAACCATTCGACGGTCACTGCGGCCAGGAAAAACAGGAATAGCGCAGGCGAATCCCACAGCTCGGTGGTTTCAGTTCGCGTCAGCCGGCGCTCGCGGCGTTCAATTTGGTCGGCGACATCTTTTGCCGCGTCGATGTTGTGGTACGTCCCACCCGTGGCCGCGGCGATCGCTTGCAGATGCTTGCTGTCCGTGCCTGCATCGGCCAGTTCGAGGTCTTCGCCGTGGACGAGGAACTCGGTGGTTTGATTCGCCTGCTGAGCACCGGCTGTGGTCTTCAAAGTGGCGTGCAATTCGTAGCGTCCGCCGAGCGATGGCGTGTAGTTGCCGAGGAACACGTGCGGTTCGGCCGAGTTCGCTCGCAACGGCACGTTGAGGGACTTGCCCGTCTCATCGACCACTTCGGCGGAGACGGTGACTTCGTCGGTCGGCAACCCCGCGTCTGTAGGATGGATTTTCAACCCGTCCGTCTGGTCGGACTGGAAGTCCGACCTACCAACCACGCGGATGCCGACCGTCTTGCCGACGTCATAGTCCGGCCGATCCGTGCTGACGACGAGCGGCGTTCGTTTTGTTTCCTGTTCGCGACCGGCGAGCCAGCGAATCGTCTGGCTCCAGAACCGCGTGTACAAAGTGTCGGCCTGAGCCACGACTCGGGTGAGACGGCTCCACCGCCAAGTCGTGTCGGCGGTCAACACGACGGTGTGTCCCTGACCGTAGCGCTGCGCTGCCATCACCACGGCCGGTTGGCCGTCGATTTGGATTTGTGGGTTGACCGCCAGTGCATCCGCGCCCGGTTTAAGTCGCTGCACGAGTCCCGCGCCAGCCAATGGCGGGGCGGCGGACCATAACGAAGAATCCTTCACGCGGTCTCCCGACAGCTTGAACATCGGATAACGCCGCCAGCCCTCCTCAGTGATGTTCAGCACGAACGGTTCTTCCGTTTGCGTCATTCCGTCGGCGACGAACACGATCGGCAGCGCATCGGCCAGTGGCGTCGCGCAGAATCCATCCGGACCGAACGACCGGTAGCCGCCGAGCACCAGCAGCGAATGGCCCGCCTGCACCCAATCGACCAGCGCCTGATACTCGCTGGCCGACAGCATCGATCCTTCCATGTCGCCGAGCAGCACGACATCAAATGACTTCAACCGTTCGGCGGTCAACAGCGGATCGTTCCCGGCCGTGTCGGTCCGTTCCGGATTGAGGCGTCGGACCACCGAAACGAGCGAGACGTCCGGATCGTCCTTCAGAGCGGCGACGAGGAACCGGTACTCGTATCTCAAAAAGCCATCGATGTAGAACACGCGAATCGGATCGGCGTTGACCTGCAACGGGAAATGTTCGCGGTTGTTGGCGAGTTGTCGCTCACCCGATTCGGCCGCGACTGCCACCGTGTACACGAAGTTGCCGGTTTCGGCCGGAGTGAATTGCACGCTGACAACGGTTTCGGTCTGACCCGCAGGCAGGTTGACCTGCTGCGTTGCGACGGCTTCGCGACCCCGCTGAATCGTAACGGTCGCCGTGGTCGCCGGTCCGGCAGACTTCGTCACCTGCACGTCAACCTTTGTCGCATTGTGGACGATCACCGACTTGTCCGACTTTACGACACGCAAGGCCACGTCCAACGCGCCGGCTTGGGGATCGGCCGGGAACCCGACGGTGTGGACGGGCACTCGCAATTCGGAGAGACCGCGAGCATCCTTCGACCCCACGTTGGCCGCTCCGTCGCTGATCACGATCACGCCAAGAAGCAGCTTCGACCGCAGTTGCGTCACCGCTTGTGAAACGGCTCGCACGAGGTCCGTGGACCGGACGCGCGGTTCGGCAGGGGGCGAATCGGCGAGGCGTTGACCCTGCACGTCGAATAGATCGACCGTGACGTGCGGTCCCGAATTCGCATCGTTCAGCGATTGTTCGAGCGAGCGGACCGCCTGTTTCGCAGCATCGTAGCGCGACGATCCGCCGCCCGCCGCGAGTTGCATCGACACCGAGTTGTCGATCACAACCGCCACGCGACCGGGAGCCACGTCAGTCAAATCTCGCGTCCACGTCGGCTTGGCAAGCGCCAGCAACAGGGCAACCAGCCCAAACCCGCGCAGTCCCATTAGCAGCCAGGTGAGCCGCTGCTCCGACCGGGCGAAGATCTTGGTGTACGTGCGATACAACAACACGGCTCCCCCCAGAGCCAGCAACAGCCAGACCCAGGCATGGGCGACGTTGTCGAAATGGAGTGAAGCGAGGATTGCCATTGCAGGTTGTCGGTATGAGTTCCCGTTACGTTCGTTCATCATGGCTGACCCCGGAGGGGTCAAGTCGTGCAGCCGTGGGCGTCAGCCCACGGTAAGGCATCCAGCGCTACATGAAGCCCCGGAGGGGCGACATCATTTCGCACCACGTTTTCACGTCGCCCCTCCGGGGCTTCTGCATCATTCATCAACTCCGTCCGTGGGCTTGCGCCCACGGCTTCATGCCTTCGTCCCTTCGGGACGATCACACACGAGCGGTTGCCGCTGTCGTCTGGACGGATTTCGCGTCACTTGACTTCGAAGCCCGATCCGATCTCGCATACGTCTTCCAACTGATCCGGTTCGCGAACCACGGTTCGAACAGAGCCAAGAGCAGCACGAGCACCAGCACCATGTCCCACAGTTTGAATCCGCGCCGCGCCGATTGCGACACGCCGAGAATTTCCGTGGGGTCCGCAACGTAGGTCACCAGCGGATTCCCCGGCAGCAGGTCGGCAAATCCGCGTTCAATCTTTTTCGCGGGGGAAGCGGTTTCACCGGACCGGTCGGATTCCGCGAAGACTTCATCCAAAAACCGCAGGTCCGATTCGTAGCTTTCGAGGTTCGTCACGAACTGGATCGCCACGGCCGGAGCATCCGCCGCCGACACCGAGTACAGTCCGGGCAGGTCCGTGTCGTTGAACTCGATCCGGCCTGGATTGTCTTCCGCCGGCGCGGCGTAGCTGAGCGAATCGTCAGGACGACGCACTTGCCAGACCGTACTGGTGGCCGCGGTTGGCAGCGAAACAGTTTCGCCCGTGAGAAAAAATCCCTGATCGTCGAGCGGTTGCTGCGCGAGGTGTCCAATCAACCGATAGAGCCACGGGAGAAATGCCGGGCGCACAGGAAAGTTTGTCCAATCGCGATCGCACGTGCTGGCGAACACGAGCGATTGTCCCTTGCCGAACCGCTTCTCGCACAAGAGTGGCAGATCGGTGTTTGTGCGCATGAGCACATCGCCGCCGGTCGCGTCCAGCCGCCACAGCGACTTGAACGTGACGCCCGACAAGTTGGCTCCTCCCGCTTCTCCAAAACTCGCGAGCGCTGGGTGATCGGCATTCACGCTGCCGACGAACGCAACGTCGTGACCACTCGCCGCATCTCCGTCCAACTTCGACAATCGTGCGGGGAGCAGTCCGCCGTGCAACCGGGCTGGGCCGGCGAGCGTGTCGTTGTAGAACGCCGGGTTGACCTTGTCGCCGAGAAAGAACCACACGCTGCCGCCGCCATCCACGTACTTTTCGAGCTTCTCGACCACCGGCTGCGACAACGATTCGACGTTCGCCAGCAGGACGAGCGGATACGAAGTGAGATCCTTGTCCGCGAGGCCGGCCGTGCTGATCGTGTCCACTTGAATCGGGCTGGCTCCCTCCGATGCGGCCGAGAGCGCGAGCCGCAGAAAAAACAATTCATCCAGCCGCGGAACACTCGACGGTGCCCCGTTCACAGCCAGCAGCTTGACCGAATCGAGCACCTGAAACGCGAAGTGTCGGCGGTTGTCGGCCACGAGCGATTCGTCATTCAACTCGACGTAGCCGTTGTGCCAGCCACCCTTGTCGAACGTGTGATGGAATCGCGGCACGCTCCATCGACCGGGCTGCAAACCCTTCACCTCCTGTTCGCCCACCTTCTTGCCATCGACGAACAGACTGGCAGTGCAGTCGCGCACTTGCTGCCCCGCATTGCGAACGTGCGGGCGGATGACAAACGGGATGCCGACCATCGGCCGCGATGTCGCGTACTGCACCGCCGTCACCGCGAGGTTCTCCGCTGCCGCCTGTCGCAGCCGGACAAAGAACACGAGCGAATCAGACTTCGCCGTCGTCGACTTTTCGTCCGGCAGTTGCCAGCCGGAATCTTGCAGGTCGCTTAGGACATAGATTTCGCGGCTTTGCGCGGTACTGGACTTCAAGACGTCTTCCGCCTGGCGTACTGCTCCCGACAGATCGGTCCCAAGCGCCGCGACGGTGACGGCGTCGATGGCCTGTCGCACATCGGTCAGGTTCGTTGTCGGTTCGGCAAACAAGACTCGCGAGCCATGCGCCCGACGCCCGGCCAACACGACCGACGCGGTGTCGCCCGGCTTCAATTCGCCGAGCAGATCGCGAGCCACCTGCTGTCCCTTCGCGAGCAGCGTTCGGCCTTCATCCATCAGCCCCATGCTCGCTGAATCGTCCAGCACGAACACGACCGAACGACTCTGACCGAGGATCACCGACTGCCCCTTCGGCAACAACAGCGGCCTCGCCAGCGCGAACACGAACAATGCACAGAGCGCCATCCGCACCGCCAGCAACAGCAATTCCTTGAGCCGACTCATCCGGTACGACCGCAGAAATTGATCGGTCAGAAACCGCGTGGTTGAGAATTGAATCTTCTTCGTCCGCCGCGAACGGCTGAGATGAATCAGCAGCGGGATCGCGGCTGACAACAGGCCGACCAGGAAAATTGGAGACAGGAATGTGAACATGATCAAAAGGCAGAGGGCAGAAGGCAGAAGGCAGAATCAGCAAGCTTTGGCGGCGAGGTGCTCATCGCGGTTTCACTTCTTGGATTGATTTCGCTGTCGGCGCTTGGCGTTGTTGACGCACGTAACGAGGATGGCTGTCAATTCATCAATCTCCATTAACAGGTCGGCGAGACGCTTTTCCGGGATCGTTTGGCTGTCCACCAACAGTTCCAGCCAGTATCCCGTCTCCTCCAGTTCTTGCAGCCCACCCTGCAACTTGCTGACAAACTCGGCGGTTGACCGAGCGCGCATCGCTTCTCGGTAGTGTGCTCCAACTGATGTCCCACTTCGCAATAATTGCTTCCCAAGCACCTGCGCTTCGGTCGTCTTGGGCAACGCCGAGTAAACCCGAATAATCCGTATCGCCAGCGATTTGGTCCGAGTTCTCAGGTCAATCGGATTTTCGTTCTCACCAGCCATCTTTGCCTCGCGATTCTTGTTAATTCTGCCTTCTGCCTCCTGCCTTCTGCCTTTTCGCCAGGTAACGGCCCAAGAACAAGTCAAACGGCTGACCCGTCTCCGCGAGTTCGTAATCGATCTGCGCACTCTGGCATCCAGACCGCAGCGTCTCGACGAACTGCGAGAACTCGTCGAGATACGCTTTGCGGAAGGCTCGTGGGTCGCCGGTGATCAGGCGGCCGGTTTCCAAGTCTTCGATCTGACTGGCATCGTCGAACGGAAACGTGAGTTCGGCAGGATCGAGCGTGTGCAGAACGATGACTTCGTGTTTCTTGTGCCGGAAGTGTTTGAGGGCCGACACGAGTTCCGCCGGATCGTCGAACAGATCGGACAGGATCACGACCAGCGCTCGCCGGGAGATCGATTCCGCGAGCTGATGAAAAACATCGCTGAGTTTCGTCTCGCCGCCGGCGCGGGTTTGTTCGAGGCACTCCATCAACACGCGGAGGTGACCCGGCCCCTGACGCGGCGGGATGCGCTTGCGCACCGCCGTGTCGTAGGTGATCAGCCCGACCGCGTCGTGCTGGAGAGCCATCAGGTACGACAGGCTGGCGGCGAGGAACGAAGCGTACTCCAGCTTCGACATCGTCCCGGCTCCCGCCCCCTGCGACTTGTAGCCCATCGAGGCCGATTGATCGACGAGCAGGTAGCACCGCAGACTGGTCTCTTCCTCATACTGCTTGACGTACAGCTTGTCGCGCCGGCCGAAGACCCGCCAGTCGATGTGCCGCGGATCGACCCCCGGCGTGTACTCGCGGTGCTCGGCGAATTCGATCGAGAATCCCTTGTGCGGACTTTTGTGCATCCCAGCGTAGAATCCTTCGACGACGCGGCGCGCCGCCAAAGAAAGGTTCTTCAGGCGGCCGAGTGCTTGCGGGTCGAGGAATCGGTAGGTGGTGGTGGGCATGTGAGAGATTCTACGAGTCCAACGTGCTGTTGCCCGTTCGATCAATGGGAAGGTCGTGCTCGCGTTCTAAATCTTCGATAATTTCCCAGATGTTCTTTTTGACATCCGTGACCGCCGTGCCAATTCGCGGGCAATGCGGATTACCTGCCACGCAGGCAAAAGATAAAACAAGGGCAGCGCGATGGTTGTCACAGAAATCGCAACGACTTCGGAAACGGTGATGTCTCGTAGATGTTCGACGCTCAGAAATTGGGCGAGCCCTCCAAAGAGCCAAGTGAGCTGATACGACATGAAAACAGAAAAAAACACCGACAAGAATAGGAGACCAAAGAGCAGGCTTCCCGTGCTTTGTTCGGCGATCGGTATCTTTGATCCTCTCCTTGGCGACATCTCGACTCCTCCATTTGTTCGGTGTTGGTTCGCAGGTCGTAAGAACAAGTGGTCAGGCGTATGTTCCCGCTTTCGGTTCGGTCACGTGCTCCATCAGCATCTTCACGATCTTGTCCGGCGTGATCCCCTCGGCTTCGGCGTGGAAATTCGTCATGATGCGGTGGCGGAGCACGAGCGAGGCGATTTCGCGGACGTGGTTGCAGGTGACGTTGTATTGACCCGCGATCGCCGCTCGAGCCTTCGCGCCGAGCACCAAGTTTTGGATGGCTCGCGTGCCCGCCCCCCAATTAACGTACTCCTTGGTGAACCCTGGAGCCGTCTCGTCGTCCGGGCGGGACGCGCGAGCCAAATCCACAGCGTAGCGGCCGACATGGTCGCTCACCGGCAGACGCCGCACGATCTGCTGCAACTGCATGATCTCCGGCCCCGTCAGCACCTTGGAAATCTGCACATCGACGTCTGACGTCGTCGCCTTCGCGATCTGCAATTCTTCTTCGGGCTTGGGGTAGCCGATCCGAATGTCGAACATGAACCGGTCGAGCTGCGCTTCCGGCAGCGGATACGTTCCCTCCTGTTCGATGGGATTCTGCGTGGCCAGCACGAAAAACGGACGCGGCAGTTCGTACGTCTGCCCGCCGACCGTGACCTGCACTTCCTGCATCGCCTGAAGCAATGCCGCCTGCGTCTTCGGCGGCGTGCGGTTGATTTCGTCCGCCAGCAGGATGTTTGCGAACACCGGCCCCTTCACGAATTTGAAGACCCGCCCACCGGTCATCTTGTCCTCTTCGATGACTTCCGTTCCCGTGATGTCCGACGGCATGAGGTCGGGCGTGAACTGGATGCGGTTGAACCCGAGGTCGATGGCCCGCGCGATCGTCCGCACCATTAACGTCTTGGCGAGGCCGGGGACACCGATCATCAGGCAATGCCCGCGTGAAAAGATCGCCGTCAGGAGATCGTCCACGACATGCGACTGGCCGATGATGATTTTTGAGATTTCATCCTTCAGCCGCTTGCGCGCCTGGCCGAGTTTTTCGATGGCGGCCAGATCGTCGTCACCCGCCTTGGCAGGAGTCATGAGCGGGTTGGCAGTTGCGGTAGACAATTCAACAACTCCTTGGCAGGTCGTTTAACCGCGTGCCCCACGGGCCGCGCGCGGTGCGTTGCCCACGCGGTTAAACGAGGTTGGTGGGGTGAGGGGACTCAATTCTGCAACGCGTACGCAACAATGTTCACAGCCAGTTGACGGCACGATTCGGCATCGTAGCCGTTGCCGTACGGGTCGCTCACCTGCTTGAGGTGCGTGACCGCGTCGTTCTTGGAGTACACCAAGACCAGTCGATCCTTGATCGTGATCCCCTCCAGTTCGAGCGGTCGCACGTCACCGGAGTTTTTGTCGCGGACTTGTTGAATCGTGTGGAAGGACTTTAGTAAGGCGTGATCGGGTTCCAGACGGGCGAGCGGTTGGTCGGGGAACATCTTCCCGACCAGTTCGCGCACGTGCTGGTCGAAGGCGTTGAACCCCGAACAGTTGTTGATGAATAAGAAACCCCCCGCCTGCAAATGACGTCGCAGCGCGGTGATTTCGTCGGCGTTGAGTCGCGGTTTGCGGAAGCCGGTCATGTAGAGAAACGGATGCGGCGCGATCTGGGCATCGACGGGGTCGATGGGCTTGAGATCAAACCCCACCGCCAGCGACGATTCGACGGCAACGTGCCGCAGCCACTGGTACGTGCTGTTCGGGTCAGGATTCCAGTCGCCGTGATGACGCAACTGCGCCAGCGTGAACTGCTGCCGCGGCCGCGTGACCGGCGCCTGCACCTCGCGCGTGATCGATTGCACCTCGGCCACCTGCCGCTGCGCCGCGACGTAGCTAATGAGGTTGATTCCCAACCGGATCGCATCTCCCGGGATCAGCCGCTTGCCATGCTCATGCGTGTGCTCGTCCCATCCGCAGCTCATGTCGAACGGAGTGAACAGCACGCCGGTCCGCGTGCCGACGTTCATCCCGTAAAACTGCGGCGGCCCCTGAAATTCCTGTTTGACTCCCCCTGCGAACGCCCGGTAATGCACGTTGCTGTACGAATAGAACGCCCGCAGCACCGGGTGATCGACTTCGAGCAACTCGAACGACCGATTCGGAAAGATCGCGCGGACTTCCTTGCGAAACGCATCCGCGAATTCGGCGCGACCGCAGCACGCATCGCCGAGCAGCGTGCCGCCGTCGATCACGTACTGAGCCAGCGCGGCCCGCTGTTCGGCGGAGAACTCAAAGGCGTCATGCCCGCTGATGTACAGCACGGGAACCTTGCAGCGCGTGTTCGCTTTGAACATCGCCACCAGTTCATCGACGTGCATCTGCCGCCAGCCATACCACAGCCCGAGCGCGTATTGGCAATGTCGCATCAGGTTGTCCACGTCCCCCGGATCGGTGTTCCAATCCTGAGTCGTTCCATATTCCAGCTTCGCCACCATCAGCGGCGCTTTTGGCTCGGCCTTCGGTTCGCTCCGTCGCAGCGGCGTCGCGGGCAGCGGTAACGGCGGCATGGATTCAGCAGCCGTCTGCCGAGTCGGACTCTTCCGAGGTGGTGGACCGCAGGTGCCAAGCTGACGTGCCGGTGCGTCTGCCGCGGATACGGCTGTCGTTCCGACATCGAACAACGTCGGAACAGAAATGACGCCGGACACACCGGTCGCCGCCAATCCACTCGCACCGCGAACCAATAACTCCCGCCGACCGATGTCTGACATTGCAGACCTCCTGTGCTTCAGGGAGATGAAACCTTCTCTGGCAACTCGGCTGGCTTCTGCCGGCCGTCTCGCAACCGCACTCCCGCCTTGGAATCGGGCAACTTGATTCGCCCGACATCCGCTTTCGGCACTTCGTTCGTCAGTGCAACTCCACCCAACGACGGGTCGAACGTCAGCGACTTCTTCGCGTACTCGCTCGCCTGCAACCGTTCGCGGTAGAGCAGGATAAACTGCTCGTCCTGACGCTTCAACCACGTTTCGTCCGGCCGCTCGAAATGCCACAACTCGGCGCGCCAGACGATTTCGCCCGGCTTCGATTCATAAAACGGCGTGGTGCGCCGTTTGTTCAGCAGGATGGCCCCGTGCTGGATGTTCCCTTCGATGGTCAGCACGTCGACCTCGTTCTCGAATTTGTTCAATTCGAGCGTCTTGGTTTTGATGACTTTGATGTCCTCGTCCGACAGCGGCTGCTCCTCTTCGTAGTCCGATCGTGGCACCTTGAAACTCACCCCTTCCAACCGTGCCGTCGCGAAGTCGATGATAACGTCGTATTCGGTCCCGACCGGCAGGCCATCAATCGTGAACCGCCCGGTCGTCGCGTCACACTTCCCCACGAACTTCTTGTTGTTGGAGTCGCGATGCACGGCGACAACCGACTTCACTTGCTCCGCCCGATCCACCGTTCCCACGATCTGTCCGCGATCGGCAGCGAAGGCAGGCTCGACGGTCGCCAAAGTCAACGCAACGACGAGTACGACGAGGCATCGGCAGATTAGAA
The DNA here is from genome assembly GCA_016235885.1 of Planctomycetales bacterium. Classification (GTDB taxonomy): domain Bacteria; phylum Planctomycetota; class Planctomycetia; order Planctomycetales; family Planctomycetaceae; genus JACRIH01. The sequence goes on from JACRIH010000568.1 coordinate 14,885, forward strand.
CCGTACTCCCTCTCCCCTCTGGGGAGATGAGAGGAGATGGAGCGAAGTCCAAATCGCAAATCGGCAATCGGCAATCGCAAATCATCTCTGATACGCCGGTAAAAAGTGCATGTAGATTTCCAGAATCAACGACGCCATCGCCGTCCAGTACACCTTGTTCGGACCAATCACGCCCGCATTTTCGGCGGTGCCTGGAGGCACATCCCAGCTTCCGTCGCTGTTCTGTTTCTCCAACAACAGCTCGCGCACGCGAGGATGCCAATCGTTCCACGATTTGCCGCCTGCCTGATACTGAGCCTGAATCGCGTAGTAATGAAAGTAGTAAAAGTAGCTCGGCCCGCTGGAGTTCCACTGGACCGGAATCTTGTTGAGGTATTCCAGCGTCTTCGGAATCGACGGGTCGTCGTACTTGCCGAGCAACTGCAGCGAGATCACCCCCGCTGCCGAAACCTGTGGAGACATGCCACCGCTCCCTTGATAACCAAACCCGCCGGTCGGGACTGCGCACGATTTCACGTACGCGATCGCCTTGTCGATCACCGTCTGCGGCACGGGTATTTCAGCGTTGTTCGCGGCGCGGAGGGCCACGATCTGCATCACGGTCACGCTGAGATCCTGATCTCCCGGCGTGGCCGCATAACGCCAGCCGCCGCTCGGGGACTGAGCCTTCACGATCAGGTCCACCGCTTTCCGCAACTTCTCCTCCAACACCGGATCGGGATCGGCTCCATACATTTCGACCATCGCCAGCGTGGCCAGCGCGTGTTCGTACATCGGCCCGTGCGACGGCGTCGGCGAAGCGAAGATGCCCGCGTCGGTCTGTTTTCGCAGGATGAACTTCTTCCCCGCATCGAGCTTGTCCGCGTACGGCCCGCGTCCCGGCACGTGGCCGCGTCCCATGAACGCCAGCAGCGACAATCCATTCACCGCCTGATTCGTATGCCACGACCCATCCGGCTGCTGCTTGTCCGACAGATACTTGAGCGACCGGTCGAGAGCGACGGTCACCCGTTCAACGACCTTGGCTTCGGTGAGCGGCGCGGCTGTGAGGGAGCGGGCGGAATCCTGACCAAAGGCAGAAGGCAGAAGGCAGAAGGCAGAAATTGAAAGGCAGAGGGCAGAGGGCAGAAGGCGGAAGTACGAGCGGATGTGACGTGTGAGATTTCGCATGATGTTTTACTTTCTGCCTTCTGCCTTCATCCTTCTGCCTTCAAGACAACCCCACCAACCGCCGCAGTCCCACATCCACCGAATAAATCAGCACCAGCAGCGTCAGCGTCAGCCAGTTGTCCCAGATCACCTGTTCACGATAGAGCTGGCTGGTCGTCGATTCTCCCTTGAGTTTGTCCGCGATCGACGTGAGATCGGGGAGTTCCACGACCTGGCCTCCGGACGAGTTCGCGAGCAGTTCCAGCGTGGTGCGGTTGAGGTTCGGATGCCGCAATTCTTCGGCCGCCGGCTGGACGCGGAACTTGGCTTCGACAAGATCGCCGCCGCCCCCCGGTTCGAATCGGACCGTGTACTCACCCGCCGAGGCCACGAGCGAAGTGGGCTGTGGCGTGAAGCGGCCGGTGTACCGACCTTTCATCGCCGAATCGGCGACGAGTTCCACAACCTGCGGCTTCTCCGAGCCGGCCACCTGCACCGAGAGCTTCGGTTCCGTGCGAGGCAGACCGTCGGACTGAAACGCATGCAATTCGATGCGCGTCGATTCGCCCGGCCGCACGCGGTACGGAAAGACTGCGAGTCGGTTCTGCTTCCCGTCGAGATCATCGCGCCGCGCGACGAATCGAATCGCCTGGCCCCAGAACTTATAGAAGAACCGATCGCCCACGTTCTGCCGCCAGAGCCACGTCGAATCGGTTCCGAGAAACAGCACCTGTCCCTTGCCCGCGAAATGCGTGGCGATCAGTGGCTGCTTGCCGAAGCGCCCCTCGATGCTCGGGTTGACCGCCAGCACCGTCGCCCCCGGAGCCGGACGCGTCGCCGCCGCCGCCCAAAAGTACGGCGGCATCTGGCTCCACACGTTCTCGCTGCGAGCCGCTTCGTCGTACAGCCGCAGCACCTCGTGCAAGTTCCCTTCCGCTGTGAGTTCGATTCGAAACGGCTGATAGACCGGCGCTTCCATTCCCGCCGCGTTCGGTTGCAGTTTGACCGGCAGCAGGTCGAGCAATCGCGAATCGAACGCATGTGGCGTATGCCGCGGACCGGCCGCGACAACAAGGCCGACTCCCCGGTCGATCACCGCCTTTGACAGCAGTTCGAGAAACTCGCCGCTCATTCGCTCGGGCGAAATGTCGCCGATGATGATCGTGTGGTACTCGGCCAGTTCATCGAGGCTCCCCTTGAACACCTGCTGCTGATCAGCCGGACGCCGTCGCAATTCAGAATCGAGCACGATGTCCGGCTGATCGGTTTCAGGTTTCGCGGGAGTTCGCCCGCCGAGTCCCCGGTCGCGGCGGATTGCGTTCTTCAGGAATCGGAAATCCCAGCGTGGCAGGCCGTCGATGAACAGCACCTTCAGCCGCTCCTTCGTCACGCGGAGCAATGCCGCGTCGGAATTGTTCGCATGCAATTCCTCCGGCTCTTCCGGCTGCGGGGCGATTTTGACCGTGAGCAGTTTCGCCCCCGGCTCTTTCGCCTCGAAGTTGAGTTCCACCTGCTGCTGTTCGGTGTCGCGGAGCACGATGTCGCGAGAGGCGATTTCGGTTTCGCCATCGAGCAACTGGACCTTCACCGGCCGGCCGGAAAAGCCCTGCGACTCAATCGTCACCGCCACCTGAGCCGTATCGCCAACCGACACCTGTCCCGACGTAAACGTGTCGATGATCGACACGTCTCGCAACCGAGTGGACGTGCCGGCGGGAATCGCGAACACCGGCGAACCCGACTTGCCTGCGAACTGCCCCGCTTCCGACGGCGACTTGCCCCCCGTGTTCTGTCCATCGCTGAACAACAACACCCCCGCCACCGGCCGCCCCGCCACGTCGTCGAACAGTTGTTGAATCGCGTCGCCGAGATGCGAACTGCCGCCACCGGGTGTCGGCGGGTCCGGCAGGTGCCTGTGTGGCGCACGCGGCTCGCGTGCGGAACTTCCATCACCACCATCGGCTGGTCGCACGCGAGCCGCGTGCGCCACAGCGATCGGTTTCAAATCGCCAGCGAACGAATAGAACCGCACGTCGAAATCGTCTCCGAGTTTCGCCAGCATCGGCGCGGCGCTCGTCTGCACCACGGTCTGAGAAAGCTGGGCACGGCTGATCCGGTTCAGCGCACGCCGTGCTTCGGCATCGACTCGATTTTCCGGCGTCTGATATCCCGCCGCCTTCGCGATCCGCACCGCGTCGGCTTCAACCTCGAATGGCCCGGCGGGCAACTGCATGCTCTGCGAATGATCGAACAGCAGCGCGACAATCGGTTTCTTTTCGACTCGATGATCGATCTTGAGATACGGCCCGGCGAGGACGAACACGAGGATCGCCAGAATCAAACAGCGGGCGATACTCAGCGAGTGCCGCAACGCGGGAGGGACAGTCGCCAAATTTCGCTGCTGCCGCAAAAAGATGAATGCTCCCGTTGGGATCAGCATCACCAACCCCACCACCAGCGCCACCGGATGCTGAAACGCCAGCGCGGCCTTGTCGAGGTGGACAAGGAACTCATCCGAGGTGCCAGTCGTGCGGAGAAACCATTCGAGCATTTGCGATTCTCAGGTGGCGATGTTTCAGCCACGGACAAAACAGATACTTAGCCACGGATCAAACACGGATGAAACACGGATTAAAAAAACTCTGACCGAGTGCAGTTGTCGGCTTCAAATGAGAAATCCGTGTTTCAACCGTGTTCCATCCGTGGCCAACTTCTTTCAGTGGCTACTTCTCTGCCTTCACTTTCGCCAGCCGCTTGTAGTAATTGCGGACGAACTTCTGGTATCCGTCCGGTCCTTCCTCGCGCAGACCTTGCAGCAAGTCTTCTCGCATCCGGGGCTGCATCTTGAGGATGATCGTTCGCGATTCCAGGTCTAGTCCGTCCAGCGCCGCTTCGAGCGAGCCGGGACTGGTGGGTCCTGGCTGGTGTTGCGTCGCGGGTAGGGGCGTGGTCGGCGGCGATTTCTGTTGAGCGTTCGCCTGCTGGTTTGGCTGTGGGTTCTTGGCCTGTGCCTTGAGCTGTTGCAGGCGTTGAGACATTGCCATCGCTTCGCGCATGGCGGGCGATTGCAGCAGTTCGGCGAGTTGGTTCGCGTCGAGTTCCGGTTCGGCGGGAGAATCGGCGTCGGGCTTTTGCGGTTGGTCCTTCTGGTCCTGCATGTTTTGCAGAGCCTGTTTCGGATCGGTCGCCGCTTGCAGTTGTTCGAGCAACTTGTCGAGAGTCATCTCGTCCGCCGCAAGGCTTTCGTTCGCCTCTTGCAACTCATTCAATTTCTGTTGCTGGCGTGATGCAAGTTCCTCGCGTTCTTCCGGCTTGTCGGACTTGTCGCCGGTCGGCTTCGGCTTCTTGGGAACTTTGCGCTGCTTGTCGGCGAAGCGCGGGTCGAGCTTGGGTTTCGGTCCGCCGAGAGCCGGTTGGAACAGCGGTTCGTCCTCGGCATCCGGCTTCATGTCTTCCGGCTTTTTCTCGGCGAGCGCATCGGGCTTGGTGTCGGACTTCGATTTGTCCGCCTTGGCCAGCGCGTCGTCCGGATCGGGGGTGTCGGCTTCCTTCGGCGGGACGAGGTATTCGCCCGTCTCGGGATCGTACGGCGAGTCGGGGAACTTGGGATTCTTCATCTTCTTGCGAAGCTTCTTGATGTCTTCCGCGGTCAGCAACTTTTTCGCCTGCGCGAGTTTTGGGTTGGCTTCCGTTTCGAGGTTGTCCTGCCGCTTTTCGACATCGGCGAGCATCACGTCGGGAACTTTTTCAGTCGCTTCCATGAGTTCGCCCTGCTGACCTTCAAGCTGTTTGAGCTGCTGTCGCAACGCATCCAGAAAGTTCTTGAGGTCCGCGAGTTCTTGTTCACCGCGTTCTGCCCGCTCGCGAAGCATTTCCTTTTCGAGTTGCTTGAGCGCTTCGGCAAGGTCGTCGCGCATGGTCTTGCTTGCTTCGCGGAGTGCCTGCATTTTCGTTTCGAGCGATTGCAGATCGCGCTGCACCTTGTCGGCCGCTTCGGCCATCTGCGGGAGACTCGGCGGTGGCTTTTGGGAGGTGGCTCCCTCTTGAATCTGACCGGCCAGTTGCTGAAGCGGCTGAGTCGCCGTCTGCTGGAACTGCTGCGGCAACGCCTGAAGTTGATCGGCCAGTTGCTGCGGCAGCGATTTCACCTGCTTCGATTGCTCGACCGTTTTCTCGAGTTCCTTTTCGAGTTGCTGACTGGCTTGCACGTTGGCCTGTTCCTGCTTGGCCACCTCGGCCAATTCGGCTCGCAGTTCGGCCAGCATCTTCGCCGCTTCGGGATCGAGATCGGCGGGCTTGATTGTCGGGGCCGGTGGCGGCGGCTGAGTCGGATCGTTCGGCTTGGCCGAATCCTTGGCCTTGGCTTTCGCCTCGGCGTCGACCTTGGCCTGAGCTTCCTCAATCTTCTTTGTGAGCGGGGCGTACTTTTCTTCCAGCTTGTGAACCGTTTCCTTCACCTTGGCCTGATCAGCGATGAGCTTCGCGAGTTTTTCCTGGAACGTGTCCTCGGACTTGTCGAGGTTCGCCAGCAACTTGTCTTCAGCGTTGGCGACGTCCTGGATGCGGATCACGTATTCCTGCGTGGTCTTGCTCTGCTTCTTCTTGTCGCGTGCTTCGACTCGATAGCGAATGTGGTCCCCCGGCTTGAGGTCCATCGCCGCGAGATCGATCGCGGAGATGACGGTGTCGGTGCGGGTGGTTTGCGTGTACGTTTTGATCGTCTTCCCCTCGAAGCCACCCGTGTCGCCGCGCTGGATCGAGAGGATCAATTCGTCCAGACCGAAGTCGTCGTAGGCGGCAATAACGAGGGGAACTTTGATCGGCTGGCTGAGGGTGAGGTCGGAGCCGGGTCGTTCGAGCACGACTTGCGGCGGGTTGTCGGGGATGGCGATAAATTTGGCTTCCTTCATCGGCTTGTTCGCGTAGCCGATTTCGTTTCGCAGCGTGACGCGGTAGAAGCCGTTGCCGGCGATCGGGAATTTTCCCGTCCACTGGTCGTCGCCGGTGCGGATCATTTTCGCGAACGGCAGCGACTTGTCCGGGACGAGTTCTTCGGTGGCGATGTGGCTGCGCGGCATCGTGCCGACTCGATGCCAAATGCACTTGCCGCCGAACAGCGTGAACGCCACACCACGGATCGTCTTGCCTTCGAGATCAACGGCCGCTGCGGGAACTTCGAGTCGCACCCATTCACCGGCGGCGGGAATGTCACCCATGCGGCGCTTGCTGACGCTGTCCGCGATGCCAACGGGAATCTTGTCCTCGCCCCAGAACGCGCGGTGCTCCCAGCTCTGTCCATCGTGAAACTGTAGCATGATCGACGTTGGCTTTTGTTCGGGCGAAACCCAGACGTACGCGAACAGATGCTCGGTCGCCTGAACCGGCAGCGTGTTTGTCGCGCCGTGGAACAGGTGGCCGTGAATGCCCTCGGCGGCGGGATCGGTGTGCGCGTTGCGACCGAGCAGCCGGAAATCCCACTCCCATGTGCCGTCCTGTTTAGCCCCGTCCGGGACCGTGTCGGAAAACCAAATTTTTTCCGATCGATCTTCGACCGCGACCTGCGACGTTTGCAAGCGCAGAATCTCGATTTCTCCCTCGGCGACATCGCCGGCCGCTTGCACGATGACTTCGACCGTGCTTTCTTCCGGCCCGGTCACGTCGCCCGTTTGCGGCGGACCGACTCGCGGTTCGGTGACTCCCATGTACGGCGGGTAGTGCAGAACCGTGTGGAGTTCGACCAGACGCGGCCGGTCGAGCAGTTCCACATGCTGCAGCTTGCTCCACGTGCCGCCGCCGTGGATGCGGTAGTCGAACGAGTGCTCGAACCCGGCCAGCGTGAATGTCCAGCGTTTGTCGTCGTGATGCAGGTTGTGCCAGATTGGCGTCTTCGAGTTCGAGCCGCGGATTTCGATCCGCAGATCTTTCGCGTCCCCCTTGATGACTTCGACACCGAGGACGATGTCTTCGCCGCGCAGGGCTTTGCCACTCCCTTCATTTGATCCGGTGGATTTGATGACGGCGTTTTGCTGTGTTCGACGCGCCGTCGCCGTTGGCTCCGGGTTAAACGATTTCAGTGGGAGCACGCGGTAGACGACATCTGTCACGGGGGGGATGTCGGCGAACGGTTGGAAAATGCGGGCCAGTGCTGTTGGCAACCGGTCCGGCACCACGCCGTATGCGATCAGAAACGCCGCGATCGCGCTCGTCGAGAACAGCGCCGCGCGCCGCAAGCTGCTGAAATCGACGACCTGACTTGGGCGGAATCCGCGAATGCGTTCGATGGCTTCGCTAACGAGGCGACGGAAGAACGCGGGCGACACGGTCGCTTCGTCGCGTTCCGCTTTCGTCGCCAGATCGACGCAGCTCACCAGTCTATTGTGGATGCCGGGGATGTGCTCTTCGATCGTGCGGGCGACTCGGGGAGCCGCCAGCCGACGGAACGACGGTCGTACGACACCGACGACAAATGCCCATCCCGCCGGAATCGTGACCAGCAGCAGAGCCACAAACCGCAGCCACGGCCACAGCGGGACGATCAAATCAATCGTGGCCGTGCCGACCAGAAACCCGATCAGCAACCCAAGCGACATGCCCAGCCCGGTTGCCACCCAACTCGACCGCAGCATTCGGCGGGCTGATTCGATGAGTCGTTGAATTGGGGAGATGTCTGCGAATTCAGAAGGAATGTTTGGGTACTCCGGAGGACAAACCACGAAGACGCAAAGGCACGAAGACGACACGAAGAAAAGGTTACAGAATGAAACGACGGAGGCCGTCTTTGATTAGCGGAACATTGAAGTTGATGAGGAAGCCGAGTCGCCGCTTGAATAATCTCAAATGAGTCAGAAGTTGAGCCTCGAACACAGGGTGCAGATCGACGACGGCTTTCAATTCGCAAATGACAAGTTCTTCCACGAGGACATCCAAACGGAAGCCTTCATCAAATTCCAACTCATCGTACACGATGGGCACCGGAACTTGCCGCCGATAGGTCAGCCCTCGCTTGCCCAATTCGTGGCAGAAACAACGCTCGTACACGCTCTCCAGCAATCCGGGACCAAGTTTCTTGTGGACGGTAAAAGCCGAATCGACAATCGCTGTGGCAAGCTGCTCTTCTCGCTCGCTGAGAGGTCGATGTGTCGCCATTCTCTGTTTCTCTTCGTGTCCGTCTTCGTGACTTCGAGCCTTTGTGGTTTACCCTTTGACCCCTCCACCAGTCATCCGCCCGACCCACGTGCCGGGGTTGATGGCTTGGAGGCGTTCGCTGATGGTCGCGTCCTCGTCAGTGTCGAGCTTTTGGGTTCCCAGTGTCGAGAGCAAGAATTCGACGGCGATGATCGCGAACATGATCCAGATCAGCGGTCGCCAGATTTCCTGCTGGTTGCCGATTTCGCCGTGTTCCTGCTGCGCTTGCGCCGAGGCATCGATCATCTTCAGTTTCTCGCCGGGGAGCCACTCGCGCAACTGGTCTTCGCGAACGGCGTCCTGGAAGTTCGATTCATCGGGAGACAAATTGACGGCGAACTGCGTGGTTCCGGCCTTCGCTGCGGCGCGGCCACCCTTCACGTCCACTGTGTAATAACCTTTGTCCGCCGTGTCGGTGACGACGCTGACCAGCCGCGACTTCGAGCGGAGAAAAGTCAGCGGCGTCGTGTGGCCGGCGGCGTTGGTCACTTTTCCGGCCGCCGGTTCCCAGTCGCCGGTGACCGAGATTTCCGCTTTGGCTTCCGGCAGCACCACCGACGGCGCGTCCAGCGCGGGACGCTGCGCGACGTGGCTCACCATCCGAAGCACGAGCGGGACGAATTCCGGTTTGAGCGGCAGGTTGGACCACCGCGTGTGAGCCGGAAACGCTGCCAACAAAACAATTCCCTCCCCGCACCAGCTTTCAACGAGAGCCGGTTGCCCGTCGGCAAACGCAGCCAACGGCCAGCATTTGGCAGTGGCTCGTTCCGCTGCGACTGATTTCTTTTCAGCCGGCTTGTCGTTGGGAGTCGCCTTCGCGGCGTCAGCAACTGCTGGCTTGGCGACAGCCGGGGCGGCTTTGGCATCCGTCGGCACACCGGTCATCAGTTTGATGGGGAACCGACGGTAAAAATGCGCCGTCGTCAGGTAGCGGCTCTCCGGATGATCGAACACGCTGAGCACCGGGTGTGCGAAGTCGATCGTGTCGGGAGTGATGTGCTGGAACGTCTCCGGTTTGTCCGGTGTGCCATCGGCGGCGATGAACTGCGCGGCAACCAGCCGTTGGTCGGGGTTGGTCGCGGCGACGAAGAACTGTTTGGTGTAGACGTCCGGATTCACGCGATCGCCGGGGAAAATCAGCAGCCCGCCGCCGCGCGTCACGAAGTCGCGAATCGCGGTGAACTGTGCGTCGTTCATGGCTCCGCAGTTGGCGACGATGAGGACGCTCGTTTCCCGGAGGGTCTCGGCGTTGAGTTGCGGTTCGGGAATTTCGCGGAGTTCGAGCGACCTCACGAACTCCTTGCTGACTCCCATCTTCGCCAGATCGGCCGCCAGCGGTTCGTCGTCGCCACCGACGGTCAGGGCGGTGGTCAGGAACAACGTCTCGTTTTCCAGTGGATCGAGCACCGGGTGGCCATTAACGATGAGCACTTTCAACGGCGGTTCGACATTCAGGGCGAACAGAAAACTGTCGTCGTGCGGGAACCGGTCGGTCGACGCTTCGTTTCGTTCAATTTCAAACCGGCCCTTGAGGACGCCGGGTTCCTGCGGGATGTGAATGACTTCTTTTGTCTGCGTTTCGCCCGGCTTGAGCGTCATCGGCACGCGAGCGACTTCCTTTTCGTCGAGCAGCACGCTGACGGTTACGTCCACCGTTTCGGTTTTGGAATGATTGACGACGCGGGGCCGCATCCGGACCGGCAGGCCGACAAGCGTGCGTTGCCGTCGCGGCGCGTCCCCGATCAACGCTCGATTTGACACCGCTTCGTTCGAGCCGACGTGGACGACCGTGAACTCGGTGTCCGCCGGGACGAGCCGTTCGGCCTGCACATCCTGTTCGCGAACTTCGCGCCAGCCGCTCCCCTGCCCGTCCGTGAACAGGTACACCTTCGTGTTCGACCGCGCCGGTGCCTCCGGTCCAAACACGTGATTGAGCGCCGCATACAGATTCGCCCGCGATGAACCGACTCGCAGGCTCTCGATCTTGTCCCGAATCGCTTCGCTGTCGGTGGTGAATCGGCTGAAGACTTCTTCCGGCCGCGAACCGACTCGAACCAGCGTGAGTCGATCCTCGGTGCCGAGTCGCTCGGCGATCGAGAGCGCCGCGGATTTCGCTCGATCAAACGAGGACATGCCGGCGGTGGTCGTGTTCATGCTGACGGAGGAATCCAGCAGCATGACGACGTCTCGACCCGTCCCCTGGCCGAAGCCGAACAGTTCATTCCAATGCTTGACCGCTGGCCGAGCCACGACGAACACGAGGAAGAGCAGAAACAGCGTCCGCAGCAGCGCGATCAACGCTTCGAGGAACTTCATCCGCCGACGCTGTTGCACGTAGCTGTCGAACAGGAATCGGAACGTGCTCAGTTCAACTGTCTTCAACCGATGCAGCGTCAGCAGGTGCAGGATGATCGGTATCGCTGCGACCGGCAGAGCGTAGAGCAGGAGCGGGTTGAGGGCGGAGAACATGTGGGCAGTGTCGATGGTTCGCTGGCGCGGCAGGTAAATGACGAATGACGAAACACCTAATGGCGAATGAATGACGAATGACGAATGAATGACGAATGACGAATGACGAATGACCGTGGATCGTCAGTGTTCCCCGCGTGTCGCCAATATCGGATTTCGGATTTCGTCATTCTTTCGTCATTCGTGCTTTGGCATTCGTCATTATTTCCACCATCACCCCAGCCGATGTCGCTTGTCCAAGTACTCGGCCAGGCACACGTCGTACGGTTCTTTGGTGTTCGTCAGATGGTAGCTGATTTTGCGTTCGAAGCAGGCGGACTTGATCCCTTCAGTGAAGGTTTGCATGCGGGCCATGTAGCGGCGGCGGAGGGATTTGGGGTTGGCGACGACGCGGCCGGAACCTTCCATGTCTTTGAACCGCGTCAGGCGATCGTAGGGGAAGTTGAGTTCGGCATCGTCCAGCACGTGGAAGACGAGCACTTCGTGATTGTTGTGCCGGAAGTGTTGGAGGCCGCTCGCGATTTGTTCCTCATTGTCGATCAAATCGCTGATGACGATGACGAGGCCGCGGCGGCGGATGCGATCCGCGACGCGATGCAGCACCGGCCCGACCGCCGTGTCACCACGCGACGTCTGCTGGTCGAGCAGATCGAGCACGCGCCGAAACTGAGTCGGGTGTGCTCGGGGAGGCAGGTGTTGGCGGACGTCCGAATCAAACAGTGTCAGGCCGACCGCGTCGTTCTGGCGCAGCAGGAGGTACGCGAGCGCGGCCGCGAGGTAGCTGCCGTAGGTCAGCTTGTCGATGCTCCCGCTGGAAAATGCCATCGACTTCGAGCAGTCGAGCAGGATGGTGGCTCGCAGGTTCGTTTCTTCTTCGTACAGCTTGACGTAGTACTTGTCGGTGCGGGCGACGATTTTCCAGTCGAGCGTTGCCAGTTCGTCGCCGGGCGTGTAGGCCCGGTGGTCGAGGTACTCCGCCGAGAACCCGTGGAACGGGCTGCGATGCCGACCGGTAATGAAGCCTTCGACGACTTGGCGGGCGACCAACTCCAGATTGCCCACGCGGGCGAGACCGGCCGGGTCGAGGAAGCGGTTGTTCGTCATGCTCGCAGTTGTCCGGTGAGCGAGTGCGGAACGCGAGCCGGGCGGCCCAGTCCGTGCGATCAACCCGGAATTCCGATCCGGCCGTCATCGCGATCACCCGTGGCACACAACATAACGTGTGCGAGCAGACGCCTCAAACGATTTTGATGCGTTCGGGCAAGTTGTTGGAAAGTGTCACGGACAGAGAACTGTCGATTTGGGGCGAGTTTCACAAACAAAAATCGGCTGCGACGGAACGGGTTTCCTTCGCAGCCGATTGATGAGATTCGACAATCTGACGTCTTTACGACGCAGCGACTTCCGCAGGCTTTACGTTGACGCGACGGCCTTCCTGATCGAAGAAGACGGTGC
>JACRIH010000558.1 GCA_016235885.1 Planctomycetales bacterium
GAGTCTTCCGGCTTGCGCACGAACTCGTGAGTCTCGACGAACAGCACCGAACCTTTGAACTCGGAACGCTCGGCCGCCTTCCGTTGCGCCGCTCGTAACGTGGCCCAAGCGCCGGGCGCGTCCACCCAGGGGCCGGTCAGTTCGCCGATGACGACCGGCAACTTGGGGACGTTGAATTCCTTGCGGACATCGTGGATGAGGTTCACCAAATTCTGCTCGTACTGCGGCACCGCGTTTTTCGGATCGACGCCGTCATTCCAGCCGTGATACCAGACGAATCCCGCCAGCTCGTGGCCGCCGCCATCGTAGCTGGGGAAGTCGGTCTTCAAATTGGCAAGAGTTTCGCGAACCTGCTCGATCAGCTTGGTGTAGTACGGCCCGACTTCACCGCCCGACGTCGGCGGGCGAAAATCTTTGAAGAGACTCTTGCCGCCCCACGCGGTCTTGATCAGCAAGACCTGATTCTCGAAGTGATCGCCCAGCACATGCCCAAACTGCAATTCGGGGCCGAAATGGTGCCGGTCGCCGTAAACGCTGAATCCCATCGTCAGCGGTCCCGCGAGCAGTGGACCCTGCTCGCGCTTGTAGCGGCACCACACGTCATCGCGTGCGACCCAGGATTCTTCGGTCTTCTTCAAATGCTTGAATAGCGCCCCCTTGTTTGGATCGCGCAGCAGAAAGTTCAGCGTTCCCTTGCCGCTGTTGTAGTCCTTGCCGTCCAAGTCCACGACGGCCTGCCCTTCCATGTTGGACTGACCGGCGAGGATGAAGACCTTGACCGGCCGCTGTCGATCAGCAGCGTTGATCGAGGTGACGAGCAAGCACAAGACAATGAAAGCCAAGCTCTGTTTCATGAGATGCCAATCGAACTGATGTTGCTGTCCGCTCACATTCCGAAGACGCAGTTCGCGGGAGCGGTGTTCGCGAGTATCGTCCTCGCCATTCTTGCTGTCTCGGTCGCAGGACGGGTCACAAAGCCCCAACAATTCCGGACGGGTGGGGAGACCAGTCCGACCAGCGACGCGTTACGCTCTTCGAATAACCTGAACATCGTCTGGACCACCAAGTATTTCCGGGCGCGGTGGTCAAACGGACCACGAATTCCGGCTTCGATCGTCAAGTCGGGCCAACCTTTTCCGAGTGGCGAAGTTTATCAGATTCAATCTTGGATCGCTCTGACTGGGCATCGCGCCAAAGGACGCTGCTGCGTCGCGCCGCTTCGTTCTAAGAGACCCGTAGAAACAATGCTGTAGCCATGCTCGCCAGGGGAATGTGGCGGTGGCACTCCGTGACACCGCATGTCGTGGCCGCCCCGCAGGGCGGCTACGACATGTCCCGCCACGGAGTGTCGGGACCACAATAAATCAACAAGCCGGCCAGAGCGTGGGTTTTCCCGAGTGTTCCCGCGCTTTTGGCGAGCGTGGCTACCCAGAGATCTCTGCGGGTCGACGTAGCAGCCGAATCCTGACCGAAGTGGGCGATTCGCTGTCGCGGTCCACCGAAAGGAGTCGAGGTACTCTTGGAAACTCGTATGCAAAATTGCACCGAGCGATCCGACGGCATAGACTCAAGTGACGCAGACGTTGCTGATTTCCGATGAGTTCACGATGCGGAAGCAGGTCGGCGCACCGACGGGAAACGCAGATGCAACACACAGGGCGACTCGCGGCACTCGGTTTGGCTTTGTTGGCGGCGCGGGTCGACGCGGCACCGCCCGAAACAACGCGGGCGTTTCTGCAAAAGCACTGTGTCGAATGTCATGGAGCGAAGAAGCAAGAGGGGGAGTTGCGGCTGGACAACTTGCCGACGGACTTTTCTGTGCCCGCCAGTGCCGAGACTTGGAGCCAGGTGTTCTCGAAGCTCGAAAAACGCGAGATGCCTCCGAAAGCGAAGGCTCAGCCCAAGGAGAGCGAGCGGCAAGCGGTGCTCGATTGGTTGGGACGCGAGTTGCGTACGGCCGTCGCGGCTCGGCACCTCAAGGAGGGTCGCGTCGCGATGCGGCGGCTCAATCGGTTTGAGTATCAGAACACGATTCAGGATTTGCTTGGCATCGAAGCGAACGTGATGGAGTTGCTGCCGGAGGATGGTTCGGCGCACGGCTTCGACAAGGTCTCGTCCGCGCTCACGCTGTCGCCGGTGCAGATGGAAAAATATCTCGAAGCGGCAGATGTGGCGTTGGACGCGGCGCTCGGTATCGGTCCACAACCGAAGTTGGTCGAGGAGCGATTTGCGGCGACGGAACTGCTCGCCAATTGGGAGAACAAGACGTATCGCCCGTTGGAATCTGGTGCGGTGGCTCTGTTTAACTCGGGATATTCGCCGACCGAGTTGCGGAAGTTCCGCGCACCCGCGCCGGGCCGCTACCGCGTGCGCGTGTCGGCGAACGGCTTTCAGACGGATGGCAAGCCCGCGACGTTTCGAGTGTATGGCGGCAGCTTCGGCGTCGGTGGCAAGACGAAGTTGCTCGGCCACTTCGAGGTGCCGGCCGACAAGGCGACCGTCATCGAGTTGGTCGAGCGGCTCGACGCACGCGGTGATTCGCTGAAGGTGATGTCGTACGGCACGATCCCCTGGCAGAACGAAGCCGCGACGTACTCCGGGCCAGGACTCGCGGTGCAATGGATTGAGGTTGAAGGTCCGCTGGACGCGAAGCAATGGCCGCCTGCCACGCGGCGGCAGTTGCTCGGCGATGTGGATTTGGAACGCGGGACGGCGACCGATGCGGAGCGAGTGTTGAAGCGATTCGCTCCGCTGGCGTTTCGCCGGTCGATCAGCGATGCCGACCTTGCACCGTATCAACAACTCGTGCGCGAGCGGCTCGACAAGAGCATGCCGTTCGGCGACGCGCTGCGCGTGGGACTGAAGGCGATCCTCGTGTCGCCGCGATTTCTGATGCTCGATGAACTGCCGGGCAGGCTGGACGGTCCCGCGCTCGCGGCGCGACTCAGCTATTTCCTGTGGAGCACGCTGCCGGACGCGGAGCTACTGGCCGTCGCCGCGAAAGGAGACTTGGCCAGGCCCGCCCTGCTTCGCGCGCAGGTCGAGCGGATGCTGAATCATCCCCAGGCCCGCGCATTCACCGCGGATTTCACCGGCCAGTGGCTCGGACTGCGGAACATCGAGTTCACCACGCCGGATGCGCGTCTCTACCCCGAATTCGACGAGTGGCTGCAAGTCTCGATGCTGCGTGAGACGCACGCCTTCTTCGACGAACTGCTGCGGCGCGACCTGAGCGTGCTGAATTTCGTGGACAGCGACTTCGCGATGCTCAATCAGCGGCTCGCCAAACACTACGGCATCCCCGATGTGACAGGACTCGACATCCGCCGGGTTCCGCTCAAATCGGAATGGCATCGCGGCGGTGTGCTGACTCACGCCAGCGTGCTCAAGGTCACTGCGAACGGCACGACGACTTCGCCCGTCATTCGCGGCGCATGGATCGCCGATCGCATCCTCGGCAAACCGGTGCCGCCACCCCCGGCTAACGTGCCCGCCGTCGAACCGGACATTCGTGGCACAAAGAGCATCCGCGATCAACTCGCCAGGCACCGCGACATCGCGAGTTGCGCCGCCTGCCACACTCAAATGGACCCGCTGGGTTTCGCGCTGGAGAGCTACGATGTCATCGGCGGCTGGCGTGAGCGCTACCGCATTTCGCCGGAGCGCGGTCAGCGAACGGAAACGATGACGCTCGTCGTGAATCAGCGCGACATGCGCGTGGCGCTCGGACCGCAGGTCGATGCCAGCGACACGCTCGCCGACGGCCGACGATTTCACGACTTGGGAGAACTCAAAAAGCTGTTGCTCGCCGACAAGGAACAGGTGACTCGCGGCATCGCTGCGAAGCTTCTGATTTACGCCACCGGCCAGGGGCTTGATGTCACCGACGAGGCCGTTGTCAGCGATATTGTGCGAAATATGAAGGCGAAGAATTTCGGATTCCGAACGCTTGTCCACGAAATCGTCCAAAGCTCGACGTTTCAAACCAAATAGGTTCCGACATGAACAATTCACCCATCTCACGCCGAACGTTTCTTCGCGGCACGGGCGTCGCACTCGCGTTGCCGATGCTCGAATCCGTCGCACCGTACGCGCTAGGCACAGCAGCGAACGATCCGATCCGAAGAATGGTTTGCTGTTGCACGACGCTGGGCATTCACGCGGAGAACCTGTTTCCGACGAAGGTCGGGCGCGACTTTGAGCTGACGCCATATTTGGAACCGCTCGAAGAACAGCACGACGACTTCACGATTTTCAGTGGCGTGTCGCATCCGGACGTGGATGGCGGGCATTCCAGCGAGGCGAGTTTTCTCACCGCCGCGCCGCATCCGGGAGCGAGCAGTTTTCGCAACACGATTTCGCTCGACCAGTTCGTGCTCGAAAAACTTCCGCCGGCGACTCGATTCGGCGGCCTCGTGTTGAACATCGGGGGCGGCAACGGACTGTCGGTCTCACGCAGCGGCGTCAAAGTGCCCGCCGATTCACGGCCGTCCGAAGTCTTCAAGAAGCTGTTCGTGGACGGCACGCCGCGCGAGGTCGCGCGGCAGAGCGAACGGTTACGCGACGGACGGAGCATCATGGACACGGTTGCGGAAGACACGAAACGACTGCAACGCAAAGTCACCGCGAGAGACCGCGACAAGCTCGACGAGTATTTCACGACCGTGCGCGAGGTCGAACAGCGGTTGAAGCTCGCGGAGGATTGGGCGAAGAAGCCGAAGCCCGCCGTGACAGTCCCGCCGCCGACGGATGTTCAAAACGCGTTTGACTTCGTGGCTCGCACGCGGCTGATGTTCGACCTGACACACCTCGCGCTGCAAACCGACTCGACGCGCGTCATCACGCTCATGATTCAAGGTCACAACAGCGTGCCGCCGGTGCAAGGCGTCACGATCGACTGGCACAATCTGTCGCACCACGGCAAAGACCCGGAGAAGCTCGCGCAACTTCGGATCTTGGAACTGGAGCAGATGAAGTTGCTCGCCAGCTTTCTTGCCAAACTCAAGTCTTCAAGGGAATCGAGCGGCGACCTGCTGGCGAACACGATGGTGTTGTACGGCTCGAACCTCGGCAACGGCTCCAGCCACGACACGAAGAACCTGCCGGTCCTGCTGGCCGGCGGCGGCTTCCGCCACGGACAGCACCTGGCCTTTGATGAGAAAGACAACTACCCGCTGCCCAACCTGTTCGTCAGCATGCTTCACCGCCTCGGCATCGAGACCGACAAGTTCACCAACAGCACCGGGCCTCTGCGTGGCCTGGAAATGGCGTGACGCAAAGGGCACCAAATCTCCAGCGAGTGACGACGCAGTGATCCACGAAACGAACAACGATCAGGGAATCACATGCCAGCGATTCGGCGTCTCATCCGGACTCAACCAGCATCGGCACGCTGATTCGTGATTGAAAACACGATCAGTTCCCGTCCGTTTCTGTGAAAACGCGACTCAGGCTTCAGGCCGAGCTTCTCAACGACTCGAATCGAGGCCCGATTTGGCGACTGCACCGTGGCGATGATGCGTTGGAATCCGAGCGTCTCGAACCCGAGTTCCAGCACCGCACGGGCGGCTTCGGTCGCCAAGCCGCGTCCCCAATACTCTTGGGCCAGCCTCCATCCGATCTCGCCACCGTCGTTCGCCGGAACGAAACCGCAGAACCCAATCACCGTCGAGCTTGGCTTGTAGATCACCGGCCACTGGCAGAAACCCACGGCCTGCGACATCTCGCAGGCACGCCCGACGAATTGCTCGGTTCGTTCCCTCGCCCATGGTTCGCCATCGCCGACGAACTGCATGACACTGGGATCAGTGCAGATGGCGTGAAATGCCTCCAAGTCTTCCGGCTGCCAGTCTCGGAGAATCAAACGCTCAGTTTCGAGTGGCATCGTCATCGAGTGGATTCGCGGCACCTGTCTCGGATTACTTGACCCGCACCAGCTTCATGATGCGACCCGAGACATTCCAATCCTGCACATACAGGTTGCCGTCCTTGTCCCAGTAGGAGCCGTGGGTGCCGCTGAAGACGCCTTCAATCCACTGGTCTTGCGGGACGTTGAAATTCACCCTCTTCGCGGGGTCTGCGTTGTGGCCGAGCACCGCCATGATCGTGTTGCTCTTGTCGAGGATGACCAGCCGTCCATGCAAATCGGGCACGGAGACATAATCGCCTTGCACGGCGGCCGAGGTCGGCATGCCCAAACCGGTGATCACCTCTTGAATGAAATTTCCGTCGAGATCGTAGTGGAGCAACCGACCCTTCGTCTCGTCCTTCCCGTCGATGCGGACGAGGTGGTTACGGTCACAAACCAGAAGGCGAGGTGGGTTGTAGCGTGTATCCAACGTCATGCCATGCGCGGTGTGAAATTCCTTGAGGCCGTCTCCCGGGGTGCCAAAGTGCATCAAGTACTTGCCCTTCTTGTCGAACTTGAAGATGTGGTTGCTCGCGTAACCGTCTGCCAGAATGATGTCTCCATTCGGAGCGACGGTGATCGCGGTCGGAGCCCACTTGGTCAACTTCAATCCCGATTCTTCGGGAATGCCCAGCTTCAACACGATGTCTCCGGTCTCGGCGTGGAACTTGATCCCTTCGCCGGCAACGTTGCGGGCACCGTAAATGAACTCGCCCTCTGCTTCGTCACGGATCTCCATGTCATGGATGTTCGAGTAATTGTCACCGAGGAATCGCCGAACCACTTTGCCCGCTGGCGAAAATACGAAGACTCCCAGATTCGCACTGGTGTAGATGTGGCCCGACTTGTCGATCACGACACCACCGTGAGTCGGACCAATGACCGACTTCCCGTCTTCCCCGAGTCCCCAACCGGGGACGGTGTCGAAGGTCATCACCCCGCAACCCATCCGCACCGGCTGAACTTTGTCCGCCGCAGACACTGGCAGGGCGAGACTGAACACCACCGCGATCGAAAGCAAACTTCTCTTCATGATTTGGATTCCTGGTTGTTTCTCGGGCGACATTGAGTTGTCGGACTGGCGACGAAATCAGCAAAACGTATCCACAGCCAACAGTGACAATTTCGGTGAATCAAAAGTGATCGTAGTATCCGCTTCCTCAATCCGCATTTCAACCAGCGATAGAGACGGCAACCTGCGATATTCGCTTCCGCATGCTTGCTGATAAGCAGAATTCTGAACTGCTACGGTCGTTTCACCGTCCCGCCGTTGAGCAGTTGATGCCGAAACTGCCGCGGCTGACCGTCACGGACTACGTCTCCGGTGTGACACGGGAGCAAACTCCACGGACACCACATTTTCAAGGGCACCCACGATGACGAACAGGACGCCGAGGTGATCATCGGCAACCTGGTTCACGCATCGCCGGTACGGGCGGCTTTGCGAGACGTAACGGTCGTGACGACTGTAAGCAGGGTTGTTGAATCCTGAGCCACAGGCGCGACGATAACGATGGTGCGAAAGTGCAGGATGGCGCTCGGGGAATCGACCATGCATTCAAAATCGGTGGGTGTCACTTTCCTGTTGTTCTCCGCGCTGATGTTCTTGGCGGAATGTCGAAGCTTCGGGGGGGAGGACGATCCTTTTTTCCGGCCGCTGGCCGAGTTGGGAGAACTCTCCAGCCAACGGGTGATTCCCACGTCGTTTGATCCATCGTACGCGGGCGGGAACGTTTTCGAGGGCCATTCCGGGTGCGCTCAATCCGGAGAGTGGCCCTGCGACCGCCAACCCGTCTCGCGGCGGCGGGACGATCTCGATTACGTGCTGATCGGCCGCGTCAACGGCAGCAACTTGAGCGTGCCGGGCGAGTCGCTGTCCGGCGGCGGCTACGGATTCGATCTGGCCCTGCACGTCTTCGAGAACTGGGGATTTGTGGGCAGCTTCAACGCCAACCACATCGACGACGGCTCGCAGCTTGTCGGGTCTCTGGGGGGGGTACGCTTGCCGAATCCGCAGCGGTGCGACTGGACGGACCCGATCAGTTTTTCGTTCTTCTTCGATCAATTCACCGACACGCGAGTGGACACCGTCAACGACAGCCTGTACCTGACTCAGATGCGACTGCAACTGGGCTACGCCGTACGGGAGAATTTGGAGGCGGGGCTGATCGGCTCGTTCCCCACCAATGAAGCCGACGACGTGAATTTTCTGTTCGTGAACTTTCCGAATTCACTGCCGCTGCCGGGACGCATCGACTCGTCGCGAATGATCAGCGGCTATGTGTCGGGGAAATGGGACGAACTGCAATGGTCGGGACTGGCCGGGTATCGCGATTCGCCGGGGACGTTTCTACTGGTGGCGAATCTGCGACGGCCGATCACCGATCGTCTGGCCGTGTTCGCCGGCGGGAGTTTCGAGGCCGAGGAACAGAACTGGGGAACGGTCTTTGGGCTGGAGGTGAGTTTCGGCCCGAAGGGCTGCGGCTCGCGATCGTGCGACACCACGTCGTATCGCCGATACGAAGTTCCGAACAGGATCGTTCGGGCGCAGTCACCCGACGTGTTGCTCGTGAACGTTCCGCCGGGCGAGGTTGAAACAACACCGAATCTCGATTTGGGAAGATTTCCGCAGAGACTTGGTGAGAGCCAAATCCCCTCGTTCACGCCCTTCACTCCCACCAACACACGTCCGTGGAGCCAGCGCTACTTGAATTGGAACACTCGGCCGTTGATGGTTCTCCAGCCGAGCGAAATGTGGCGGGGACTGAACGTCAACGGCCTGACGGATCCAGTGCAGAACCAGATTCAAAAGGCTGCGGGACCGTTGAAACCGCGCGGAACAGACCGCACCGACGGTCAGGATTCCCAATAAGCCGTTGGCCGTCCCCCCTTCAGGCGGTCGCATGACCGAATTGGAGACGGCGCTGCGCCCGGATTATTCATGGGGCTGTCGCTGAGTCTTGCGAACTCAGCGACTTGCAGTGTGTGGTTCCCACGTTCTGGCGAACGTGGTTACGGTAAGAAAAGTTCTCATTCGATTTCGAACGTTGTGCTCGCTTCACGTGTCGTCCCGCGGGTGTCACGGACGACGCAGCGAATGTGCCAGGTTCCTTTGCGGTTGAGCGATTCGCCGGGTATGTCACCGAGTTCACCGTCAGCGACCGGCAGGCGACTCGACTCGATCGCCTTCCAGTCGTTTGCCGTCGGAGACTTGCCGTTGGCGAGTTGCAGCGACCGGTCGGCAAAGTGAGTTCCTTTGGCCTCACCGGAAACGGTCAGCACGCGTTTGCCGTTGCGTTGTCGGACTTCGGCTTTCAGGATTTTGGCGACCAGCAGGTGATCGGGGTCGGCGGCAGCGGCTTTGGCGACGTTGAGCCGTCCCGCACCGGTCAGCACATCCCAGCCGGGGCCTTCCACGTCGTCGCAGCTCATCAGCAATTGCCGTTCGATTTGCTCGGCGGTTCGTTTCGGGTTCTGTGCCCAGACGAGCGCCGCGGCACCTGTGACGAGCGGTGCGGCGAACGAAGTGCCGTCGGCGCGATACCAGCGATTGTCAGCCACGCGTTCACCCGCTTTGATTCCCAGAGCCGGGCCGCTCATCGCGAACATGAAGTCGGTTCCGCGCGCCCGCAGGCTGACGATGTCCACGCCGGGAGCGACCAGACCCACGTGCCGGCCCCAGCCGCTGAAACTGGCGCGGCGATCCGCCTTGTCGCAGGCCCCGACAGCGAGCACTCCGCGCAGACCGGCGGGAGAGATCTTCGACGTGTCTTTGCCCCGGCTGCCAGCAGCGGCGACGACCAGCACCCCTTTGCGGCGTGCCCAGTCGATCATCGCCTGTTCCAGTTCGAGCGGC
>JACRIH010000559.1 GCA_016235885.1 Planctomycetales bacterium
GGGATTTATCTCGAAGGTCGATTCGGCGTGCGGAGCGAGATCAACATGTTCACGCGAGAACGGGACGCCATCGTCACCGGTCGGCCAGCTCAGACGGAGTTCGTACTGATTCGCTGAATGTAGGTCAGGCTTTCCAGCCTGACCGAACGTGCCACACGTCAGGCTGGAAAGCCTGACCTACGTCCAGTTATCGTGCTGCCATGTCCGCATCCACACCGCTCAAACTGATTGTCATCGCCGCGCACTCGTCGCCACGCGTGCAAAACGGCTGGCGGGAACTGGAACCGTGCGTGCGGGCCGAGCGGAACATCAAGCTGGTGGCGGTGGATGACGGTGGCGGGTTGGATTTTTCCCGCCGCAAAGCGGAATTGGTCGTCGTGCTCGGAGGTGACGGGGCCATCCTCCGCGCCTGTCGCCAGATGGGTTCCAAGCAATTGCCGATCTTGGGCGTGAACCTCGGCCGCTTGGGATTCCTCGCCGATCTGTCCCCCGACGAGTTCCGCGACAACCTGCACAACATCGCGGCCCGCAAGTTCCAAGTCGTCGAGCATCTGATGTTCGAATGCGAGTTGGCGCGGCGCGGCGCGGCAGCGCAACGGTTCCTCGGGCTGAACGAAGTCGCGGTGACGTCGGCCGCGGCCATGCGGATGATTGATGTGCATCTGGCCGTCGATGACGAACCGGTGACAACGTACAGCGGCGACGGATTGATCGTCAGCACGCCGGTCGGTTCAACCGCGCACAGTCTCTCGGCCGGCGGCCCCATCCTGCGGCAGGACTTGCAGGCGTTCGTCATCACGCCGATTTGTCCGCACACGCTGACGAATCGACCACTCGTGGACAGCGCGGACTGCGTGTACACGCTCACGCTGCCGGAAACGCCGCGCGGGACGACACTGATCATCGACGGCCAGATCAAGCTGCCGCTGGAGCCGGGCGACGTGATCCGCATCCGCCGCGCGCCGGTCTCGTTTCAACTCGCGAAGATTCCGCAGTACAGCTACTACGGGACGTTGCATCGCAAGCTGGGCTGGGGCGGACAGCCGAATTATCAGAAGTAGGATGGGCACCTTGCCCGTCCGTCAGAAGTCAGGTAGTCCGGACCAAGGGGTCCGGACTACGGTCAGGTGTCGCGACAAATCAAGTCAGTGCGCCGGGAGACATCGAGTTGAACATCGAGCAGATCAAAACGTGCATCCCGCATCGCGAACCATTTTTGTGGATCGATGAAGTCGTCGAGTTGAACGACACGCACATTCGGGCACGAAAGCTGGTCGATCCAGGGTTGGATGTGTTTCGCGGTCACTACCCGAACCACCCGATCCTGCCAGGTGTATTGCTCTGCGAAGCGGCCATGCAGGCGGGAGCCATTCTGATTTCGCAGCTTCCCGGCGGTGCGGTTCCAGCGGGTCAGGTTCCCGTCGCAACACGGATCAACAACGTGAAGTTCCGCCAGATGGTCCGGCCAGGCGACACACTCGACATTGAAGTCACACTGACCGAACGCCTCGCGAATGCGTTCTACCTCGATGCGAAGGTGTCGGTGGGTGAAAAAGTTGCCGTGCGGCTCGACTTCGCGTGCAGTCTGGTGCCGCCGGGTTAACTGGCATGGGAAGACCGTAACCCACTTTGACTGGCGGGTGGAACACTAACCCACACTGATCGGCGCTAATCGACAGGTGCGTCACCATTAGCGAAGATTAGCGTCGATTAGTGTTCCCTGTGGTGCGAGACGCTGGAATCTGAGCGCCATGCGAACAAAACGATGCAAGCCCGACGATTTCGTCGGGCTTGATCGAGTTCGATTCACCTGTCCGCGATCAGCGATCCCAATCCTCGCGGATGCGTACGCCACGGCGATCGGATCGATACGAGTATTCGTACTCGCCCCAGGGCGTGTCGACTTCGTACTTGTACTTCACCTTGCCGACACGCGGCGCACACCAAGGATCGCGGTAGTAGTACACCGGAGCCGGTGCGGCGTAGTAGGTCACTCGCGGTGCGTAGGTCACGACAGGAACCGAGTACACGGGACGATGGACCACGTACACCGGGGCTGGGGGCGGATAGAAATACGGTGGGTCGTTGACGATGATCGCCTGCGGCGCGTATGGCGAATAATAGGACTGTTGAACGATGACTTGAGCTTCCGAACTGTTCGGGATGGCGAGCAGAACGGCCGCCGCCAACGTGACACCGCAAACTGTGTTCGTGATCCGTCGCGACATGACATCTCTCCTGGTTGTGGTTTCGTGGAAGCGGCCCCGGAAGTTTGGAAAGACCGGGGCGACTATTCGGTCGGGCGGATTGTAGGCAGACCTCGCCGAATGCGGCAAGTCACCAAACTGCCCGACCTCGCTGATCAGCGGAGTCAATCACAGACCAGCCAATCGCAAGACGGCTTTCCATTCGGTCTCGGTCACCGGTTGGATCGACAGCCGGCTGCCGCGTTGCAGGAGCACCATCTTTTTCAGGTCGGGACACGCCTGGAGTGTTTCTCGCGTCAGCGGCTCGGCAAACACTTTGTTCAGCTTGATGTCGACCATGAACCACGTCGGTTTGTCGGGATCGCTTTTCGGATCGTAGTGACACGATCTCGGATCGAACGCGGTGTGGTCGGGGTATCCGGCGCGGACCACAGTGGCCGTCCCCGCGATCACCAGCGGATCGACATTGCTGTGATAGAAGAGGACTCCGTCACCGACCTGCACCGAGTCGCGCAGCGTGTTCCGCGCCTGATAATTTCGGACGCCATCCCAGAACGTGGTCTGGTTCTTGTCCCGCGCCAGGTCGTGAATCGAATAGGCTTCGGGTTCGGTTTTGAACAGCCAGTATCGGCGTGATGTGGCCGCAGTGATTTTCTTGGCGGGGATGATCGCGATCCTCGATGGAGTGAAATTGTGGGTGACTCACGTCTGCGTTTTGCAAATCTTACCAAGGTCTGTCATTGCATCAAAACATCCCTTGCGGGTTGCGTGCGCGCGAAGTATTGTTCGCTCGCTCGACTTCGAGCGTCAGGGAATTTCGGAGAACTCCACGTTCTTTCGGAACTTTCAGCGCGAGCTGAAGGCGACACTGGGGCCGGGCTGCGAAGCCCTCAGTCACGGAGGCTCAAGGATGAGCCGTTTCAAACTTTTCTGGCCGGAAGACGTCTCCGACACGGCGGACGAACCGGCGATTCTCTCGTTCATCAACCACTATTCACCGCAGACGCTCCGCATGGATGCCGCGGTCCGCATCAACGGCCGAACGGTCAGCCGCGACGATGTGCTGACGCGAACGCGAGCGATCCACGACAACCAGTGCTGCCCGATCTGCGACCGCGCGAAGGTCGAACCGCTCGTGGCCGACGATGCGTTGGTCGGCCGGAACAACCTGCCGATTCCCGGCACTGCCACGCTCGAAGGCTTTCGCTGTCGCCATTGCGAATACCAGTGGAGTGCGTGAGCTGGAGTCCCACCTTCAGGCGGTCATCCGGCTGAAGCCGGGACTCCAGCAGAAGCGTCGCAATCGACCGAGTGGCGAGTTATGCTACGCCCCGATTTGATCGGTCCGAATTCTGCGGAGGCGATGGCATGGCTGCGTCGAAAGTGTTGCTTGTGATCGGTGACGCGACGGAAGTGCTCGACACGATGTACCCGTATTTCCGGCTGCCCGAGGACGGTTTTGAAGTCGTCGTCGCTGCGCCGGAGAAGCGGCTGTATCACATGGTCCTGCACGAACGGCCGCCGGGGTGGGATATCACTCAGGAGACGGCGGGCTATCACCTGCCGTCCGACATCGCGTTCCGCGACGTCAAGCCGGACGAATACGCCGGGCTGTTTCTGTCGGGCGGCCGTGCTCCCGAGTATCTGCGGTACGACGAGCACCTGCTGGACATCACTCGGCATTTCTTCCGCGCGAACAAGCCGGTGGCTTCGGTGTGTCACGGCATCGAAATCCTCGCCGCCGCCGACTGCCTGCGCGGCCGCCGCGTCACGACGGTCGCAAAGTGTGCCCTCGACGCGACGTTCGCCGGAGCGACCTACGTGGACGAACCGTGCGTGGTCGACGGCAACCTGGTTTCGGCTCGTGTGTGGATGGACAACACCCCGTTCCTGAAGGAGTTCATCCGCGTGCTGAAGGCGCAGAGGTGACTCCATGCCGGGCGACAAGAGACGGTGGATCGTCGACGAATCGTGGGTGTTTTGCATTCTCAACGTTGCTCTCTCCGCCGCCTTCACGCTGATTTACGTTGAGGCACGGTCCCAGTACATTCCCATCATTCAAGGATTTGACGTTGAATTGAAGACGTTGAGTGTTTGGTTGCTGTCGCCAATGAGCATCCTCATCGTCCCTGTACTTGGCGTCGCGTCTTTTGTGAACGAACTGGTCCTCCAGAACAAACGCAAACGGTTGGTGACCAATCTCGTGCTGTTGTTTGTGTTGCTGGTGATCGCCGGACTGTTCGTCGTTGCACTAGCATTGCCGTTGATCATGCCGCTGAGAGACTTGAGCTAACCCTCAAGCAAGCGACGCCACTGGGCTTGCCCCAGTGGTTTAGCGGCTTTTGCACTACTTGAAGGAAGTGTTTGGAGTGAACGCAAAGTAGCGCAAAAGCCGTCAAGCCACCGGGGCAAGCCCGGTGGCGATTCACTTCTCTCGCTTGTTTGAGAACTAACCCGAAAGATCGTCCATGTCAGCCTTGCCTTCCGCCGCACCGCTGCTCGACGTGAACGATCTCCGCACGTACTTCCGCACGGATGCCGGTGTGGCTAAGGCCGTGGATGGAATCAGCTTTTCGATCGACTCGGGGAAGACGCTCGCGATTGTTGGCGAAAGCGGCTGCGGTAAGACCGTGACGGCGCTCAGCATTCTGCGGCTGATCGCGGCGCCGCCGGGTGAAATCGTGTCGGGTTCGATCTGTCTGGAAGGAGTCGATCTCGTGCGGCTCAGCCCGCCGGAGTTGAGGCGCATTCGAGGCGGCAAGGTGTCGATGATCTTTCAGGAACCGGGGACGAGCTTGAACCCGGTGTTTACCGTCGGTGACCAGATTGGCGAAACGATCCGCTTGCATCGCGGTCTGCCGCGTGTCGACGTGCGCGGCGAGGTGTTGCGGTGCCTGAAGGCGGTCCACGTGAGCGACCCCGAGCGGCGGATCGACCAGTATCCGCACGAACTGTCCGGCGGCATGAAGCAGCGGGTGATGATCGCGATGGCGCTGTCGTGCAACCCCCGGCTGCTGATCGCCGACGAGCCGACGACCGCTGTGGACGTGACGATTCAAGCCCGCATCCTCGAACTGCTCCAGCAAATGCAGGCGGAATTCGGGATGTCGATCCTGCTGATCACGCACGACTTGGGTGTCGTCGCGGAAATGGCGGACGAAGTTGTCGTGATGTACGCGGGCAAGGTGATCGAGCGGGCACCGGTCGAAGAACTGTTCGACAGGAAGAGTCACCCGTACACCATCGGCCTGTTCGCCAGCCTGCCGCGCGTCGATCAGAAAAAGGGGCGGCTCGCAGTCATCGAAGGATCGGTCCCGGCGGCGACTCGTTTTCCCGAAGGCTGCCGATTCCGCGAACGCTGCTCATTCGCCGGCCCTGAATGCACACAGGAACCGCCGTTGGAAGAGATCGGTCACGGCCACAGCGTCGCGTGTTGGAAGAAGACAGAGGTTGCGGCCGCGGCGAGGATTGCCGATTTGTGATTGCCGATTGCCAATTGAATTTGATTCCGTCCACCGTCCACCAACCACAATGACTTCACCACTCCTCGATGTCCGCGACCTGCGCAAGCACTTCCCCGTGCGCGGCGGTCTGCTGTCGCGCATTCGCGAGTGGGTCAAGGCGGTCGATGGAGTCAGCTTTACGCTCGATCAGGGGCAGACACTGGGCCTCGTCGGAGAAAGCGGCTGTGGGAAAACGACGGTCGGGCGAACATTGCTTCGATTGATCTCGGCCACGTCGGGCGAAGTCAGTTTTCAGGGGCAGGACATCCTGTCGCTGCAACGAAAGCAACTGCTGCCGTTGCGGCGGCAGATGCAGATCATTTTTCAAGACCCGTACGGTTCGCTGAACCC
>JACRIH010000560.1 GCA_016235885.1 Planctomycetales bacterium
ATCAGGTGTGCAATTTCCCGCGGCGACGTTTCCGGCGTGTTCAGTGTCTTGATGAGCAGCCCGTCGCGAAGCACTGTGATCTGGTCCGACAGGCGGAAGACTTCGTCCAGCTTGTGCGAGATGTAAAGGATCGTCACGCCGCGCTCGCGCAGCTTGCCGATCACGCGGTAGAGGCGAGCCACTTCGGATTCGGTCAGAGCGCTCGTTGGTTCATCCATGATGAGGATGTCAGACCGGATCGACAGCGCCTTGGCGATTTCGACCAACTGCTGGTCACCGACCCGCAGTTCGCGCACGAGTTGTCGGGGTTGCACCGAACATTCCAAGTCGCGAAGCAGTTCGCCCGCGATTCGTTCCATCTCGCGATCATCGAGCCAGCCGAATGTCGTGCGCTTCTCGCGACCGAGGAACACGTTCGCTGCCACGGAAAGCTGTTCGACGAGGTTCAGTTCCTGATGGATGATGCTGATCCCGGCCGCTTCGGCATCGCGCGTCCCGGCAAATCGCACCGCCTGACCGCGGACCCGCAGTTCGCCTTCGAAGTCCGTGTAGACTCCCGCCAGGATTTTCATCAACGTGCTTTTGCCCGCGCCGTTCTCGCCGACGATGGCCCGCAGTTCGCCCGCCGCGATATCGAGCGAGACGTCCCGCAAAGCCACCACGCCGGGGAAGCGTTGGGTGACGCGGTCGATCGAAATGAGTGGCGATGGTAATGCAGGCATGTGATGCCGACGAATTGCCCCGAAGGGGCAACGTGATACAGCCGTGGGCGTCAGCCCACGGAAATGTTCCGACAACAGATGAAGCCGCGCAGCGGCGACGTCGCCCCTGCCGGGCTTGCACGATTCCGTGGGCTGACGCCCACGGCTGCACGCCTTCGTCCCGTTGGGACTTCTTCGAATTCATCCCGACCGATTGCTGCGACCTTCCAGCCAGCGAACTCCCAACAGCAAACCCAACGCGACGAGTGCCGTCAAAACTCCGATTTGACCGGGGCCAAGCTTCGACTTCTGACCGAACAATGCCGCGCCGGCTCCTGCGAACAGAGCCAGATTCACGGCGGCGACGACTCCCAGCGGGCCGGCGAAAAAGCGTTTGCCGCCGCGACCGGCTTGCCGGAGTTGCGTGAACGCGACGGCGAACACGACGACCACGCCCACGATCAAACCTTCGTACACGTCCGCCCCGCTCTTGATGATCTTCGCCACGCCATCCACGACGGTTCGCAGGAACAACGCGCCGAGCACGGTGCCGGGAATCGTGCCCGCCCCGCCTTGCAAGCTGCATCCGCCGACGACGGCGGCGGCGATCGCGTTCAATTCGTAACCGCGCCCGAGCGTTTGCGGATCGGCGACGCTTTGGTCGCCGATGTAGAGCATGCCCGCGAGCGACGAGAGCATCGCGCTGATCACGTAAGCCAGCCACTTGAGCCGGTCGGTCCGGATGCCGCTCAACCGCGCCGCCTGCTCATTTCCGCCGAGGGCATACACGTGGCGGCCGACCACCGTGCGGCTCAGCATCAACCACAGCAGACCGATCAGCACGACAAACAGCACGGCCGGAATCCAGACGGACGTGGCGAGGTAGCGGAACTTGTCGTCGTAGATTTGAATTTGAGTGCTCTTCGCTTTCCACGCGGCGAGCGTCGCGTTCTCGACGATGGCTCGACCGAAACTCCGCAGCCCGACGAGCGTCGCCAGCGTGGCCACGAACGGCGGCAGGCCGACAACTGTAATCAGCCAGGCGTGCAGGCTGCCGATCAGAAATCCGATCACGAGCGTGCCCAGAATGGCCGCCGTGATGACGCCGATCCCCACCGGCTGCGCGTTCTGCATTTCTTTCGGCGCGAGCAGTACCATGATCGTGGCGCACATCGTGCCACTGAACGCGATGACGGAACCGTTCGACAGATCGATCCCGCCGGCAATGATCACGATCGCCGCGCCGAGGGCGAAAATGCCCAACATCGACGTCTGACGCACAATGTCGATGGCGCTGGCACCCGGGTTGCGCCAGTAGTTGTGCTGATCGTCCAGGAGCGCCGTGACCACACCGACGACGACAATCGCCAGCAGCAGACCCCACTCGTGACGGCTGAGGAATCGCATGGGCGATGAGGATGAATCGGGGCTAGCGAATTCGTGGAGTCACCTCTCCCTTGGAGAGAGGGTAGGCGTGAGGGCGAGTCGGCGCGGCAGAAGACCCTCACCCCCGGCCCCTCTCCCGGAGGGAGAGGGGAGGAATTTGGATCACGATCCCGTCAAGTTGTACTTTTTCAGCCACTCGCGGAACGCGTCGAGCAGGAGGTACTCGGTCTTGTCGCTGAACATTTCTTTCTTGAGTGGCGACTTGTCGTTCGGCACGACGACTTTGAGACCGGTGTCGTAGATGTCACGGTCGGCCGCGTCCTTGTCGTCGAGCTTCGGGAACATTTCCTTGATGATCGCGTCGTCCTTCGTGACGAGGGCTTTCATCAGCTTCACGCCTTGAAATCCCATTTGATACGGATTCTGGACGACCATCGCGTCGATTTTCCCGTCGGCCATTTGTTCGATGGCCAGCGGCTCGGCGTCGAATACGACGACGGTCATGGCGTCGCGCTTGCCGAGTTCCTTTACGACGTCCACGATGGCGGGCGCGTTGTACGACCAGATACCGACCAGCGTGTTCAGCCCCGGATGGTTGCGGATTGCGTTGCGGACGTTGTCGCGGGCCTTTGTTCGGTCGAGATCGTCACCCATGTTGTCGAGCGACTTGAATTTTCCGCCGGCTCCCTCGCCAAATCCGCCCACGCGCTCGATCGCATTTTGTGCTCCGGTGCGACCGACGAACGTGACATATTCGCCGCCGTCCGCCCGCAGGTGTTTCGCGCACACGCCGAGTTCCCGGCCACCGGCGAGGTTGTCGGTACCGATGAATGCGAACCGCGAGTCGCGAAGTTTCTCGCGGTCCAAGTCGGAATCGACGGTGATGACCGGTACACCCTTCGCCGAGAGCTTTTTCATTTCAGCAGCGATGGCGACATTGTTCGCGTCGATCGCCGACACCGCCACGGCCGCAATGTCCGACTGGCTGCCGTACTGCCGCAGCTTGTCGAGCTGCCCCTGCGGCGTCCCGTCGTTCACTTCCATCACCGCCGTGAAACCCGCACCGGCAAGGTCCAGTTCTGCCTCGGCGTTCTGCAACCCGGCGCGCGCCGCATCCCAGAACGGTGAGTTCCCATTCGTAAGCAGGATCAATCGCTTCGAGGCCGCACCGTCGGCCGATCCCGACGGCCTCATTCCGGACCCACCACTGGTTGTCGTCGGCGCGGATGAATCAGACGACGAGCAACTGCAGAGACTGACAGCGAACAAAACGGCCAGCCAACGAGCGGCTGTGGACGACACGAATCGGACGTGCGAGAGCATGCGAAAGTCCTCGATTCCAAGTGAGATTTGAGTGGCGGCGGCAACATAACAACTGCATCAAACCGAAGTCAACGAGGTGCCCGCGTTGCCATCAATGGGGGCGGTGGCTAGAATCCCGCGCCACGGATGGAATGTTTCCCAGGGAATCGGGAGAACACGTCATGCTCTATTCAGATGAATTCGTTCAGGACACGGAGTTTCAAAAACTGCTGTCGCGACGGGAAGATGTCGATCTGACCACCGTCGCTCTCGAATTGGCCCGGGATGCGTATCCGGGCCTGAACTTCCAGGAGACTCTCCGCTGGATCGACGATCGAGCCAGTGAGTTGGTCACGCCGCTCGCGCGAGCCGCGACGGAAATTGACGCTCTGCGGGAAATCGGCCGTTGCATTTCTGAAATGCACGGCATCAATGGCGACGTCGGCAGCTACGATCAGGTGGACTCCAGCTTTCTGCATCGCGTGATCGCGAACAAGCGGGGCATCCCGCTCAGCCTGTCCGTGTTGTACATGGCGGTCGCCAACCGGGCGGGATTCGCTTTGCGTGGGGTGGCCACACCGCGGCACTTTTTGACCCGCTACGATTCGGCCGATGGCCCGCTCTACCTCGACGCCTTTTCGGGCGGACGAATCATGACGTATCACGATTGCCTGAAGCGGGTCCATTCGGCGACCAAGATTCCGCAGGAACAATTGCAGGTGTCGCTCAAGGCGGTGGGCGTGCGGCCAATCGTGATCCGGATGCTTAACAATCTGAAAGCTCTGTACGCGCACCAAACCCGCTGGCCGGCGGCGCTGGTCGTTCAGAAACGACTTGTCGCTCTCAGCCCGACCGACTACGGCGAACGCCGCGACCTGGCCTTTGTCACGCTGAAAACCAATCGACCCGGCCACGCTCTCGATCTGCTCGAAGATTGTTTGAAGCGATGCCCGGATGACGAGAACGAGACGCTGAAGCAACAAGTCGGCGAAGCCAAGCGGCAATTGGCGCTGGCGAATTGACGCGATGTGTCTCCCTCTCCCCTCTGGGGAGAGGGCCGGTGGTGAGTCTCTCGGCGCGAATCACAGACTCTGTCGATCAACGTGCGGACCACCCCTCATCCCCCAACCCCTCTCCCCAAAAGGGGAGAGGGGAGTTCAGCGCGTGAACGTCTCCGGCCTTTGGCGTACACTGCCGCCACACTTACTCCGCCGGAGTTGCCGCATGTCCGAAACATCCGCCAGCCTGCTCGACCGCTTGCGCGACAATCCCGATGAAGAATCGTGGCGACAGCTTGTCGAAATCTACACGCCGCTGATTCGCGGTTGGCTGCGGCGGCATCTTCAGCCGTCCGCCGACACGGACGACCTGATTCAAGACGTGCTGACCGTGGTCGTCCGGCGGATCCGCGAGTTCCACCGCGAGCCGCGCGTTGGGGCGTTTCGTCGCTGGTTGAAAACGATCACGATCAACTGCCTGCGCGATTTCTGGAAGTCGCGCCGCAACAAACCGCGTGCGACCGGGAACAGTGACTTCCTGGAAGTGCTCGAACAGCTCGCCGATCCCGGTAGCCAGTTGAGCCAACTCTGGGATCAGGAACACGACAAGCACGTCACGCATCAACTTTTGGAATTGATCCGCACACAGTTCGAAGAAACGACGTGGCAGGCATTCCAACGTGTGGCGTTGGACGGCATTCCGGCGGATGAGGTGGCTCGCGAACTCGGGGTGACTGTCAACGTGGTGTTCATTTCCAAGTCCCGCGTTCTCAGCAAACTGCGGCAGGTGGGAGCCGGGCTGTTGGAGTGATCGCCGCACACCGGAGAGAACCGTGAAAGGTTTCCGTTCGTCGGGCCATCTGACCTATACTTCGCCGGGCAGCAGCAGGTCGACGAAACCGTGGCATGGACGCCTTGTCCGTGCGTTTCCGGCGGAATGCGGACGGACGAGGCGTCCAACCCACGAATTTCTGCAGAACACACATTGAGTACTTGCGGGCCAACCATAACAAAACTGAAATCAAATACTCGCAGGCTGCTGGTGCCGCATGGCCAAGGTCGCGTCGATTCATCCCAGTCACGAACAACTCGCCGCTTTTTCATCCGGCGCACTCAGTCCGGCGGAACAGGCCGTCGTTGAACAGCATGTGGCGCACTGTGACCAGTGCTGCGAAACTCTCAAGGCGGTTCCCGCAGACACGTTGATCGAACGGCTCCGCACGGCGAACACGTCCGTGGATGAGACGTTGCTGACCGACGTGCAGCCACGTGTTGCAGTTCCCGGGGGAGGCAGCCTGCCGAAAGACCTCGCCGAGCACCCGCGATACCGGATTGTGAAACAACTCGGAGCGGGAGGCATGGGCGTGGTGTATCAGGCCGTGCATCGGATGATGGACCGCCACGTGGCCCTGAAAGTGATCAGCCGCAAACTGACGAGCAAGCCGCAAGCAGTCGAACGATTCCGGCTGGAGGTGAAAGCCGCCGCGAAACTGAACCACCCGAACATCGTCGCGGCCCACGATGCCGAACAGGCGGGCGACCTGCATTTTCTGGTGATGGAATACATCGAGGGGATCAGCCTCGATCGATTCGTCGAAAAACGTGGTCCGCTGCCGGTCCTCAACGCCTGCAACTACGTCATGCAAGCGGCCAGGGGATTGCAGCATGCGCACGAACTGAAGATGGTCCACCGTGACATCAAGCCGGCCAACCTGATGCTCACGCGCAAGGGACAGATCAAAGTTCTCGACTTCGGGCTGGCGCGATTGGCCGCGCATGACCCCGGCGAAACGACGATGAGCGGTCGTGACGCTGGCGGCAAGTCGGCTGGTGGTCTGACACTGGCCGGAACAATCCTCGGCACGCCCGACTACATCGCCCCCGAGCAGGCGGAAGAATCGCGGGCGGTCGACATTCGAGCCGACATCTACAGTCTGGGCTGCACGCTGTACTTCCTGTTGACCGGCCAACCGCCGTATCCCCAAGGTTCGATCACCGAAAAACTGGAATCGCACATCGTCAGCCGCCCGCGACCAGTGGGTGAACTTCGACAGTCACTGCCGGACGACGTTGTGCAGATCCTCGACAAGATGCTGGCGCGTGATCCCGCCGACCGCTTCCAGACGCCGGCCGAAGTTGTGCAGGCGATGGCTCCGTGGAGCAAATCGCAACCGCCCAAAGACGAATGGGATTTCGCCGCACTCGAACGCGAAGCGGCCACGCCGACCATCGCGTATCTGCCCCCGCGAACCGGTTCTTCGAAGTCGACTCGCCCGGCCAGCGGCAATGCCGTCGCTGATGCTCTCGGTCCCTTCGTCGCTCCGTTGCGAAATCTGATCCGTCGCCACCGCCGGTCGGTGAAGGCGGCGGCAGTGATTGGACTGGCCGGTCTCGCATTGTGGCTGGGCTCGTCGCTCGTCCCCTGGGGCGACCTCAAGTCATCCGTGGTGTCGCTCGTTCCGAAATCGAGTGCAATCGGCGGATCGGGCGACGCCGATCGCGGCTTGGGCGACCGGGGTCAATCGGGTGGTTCCGCCAGAACGGCCAGTGGTCGTGTTGCATCGAGTCAGGCTGGTGAACCGGGTGACTCGTGGCGTTCGGTGCTCCTTGTGGTGCCGAACAAGATGGTTTGGATGGGAGATTACAAACCGGTGCGGACCGCGCTCGAATCGGGCGGCTACTCCGTCACCGTGGCCTCTTCCCTTCGAACGTCGGCCCGGCCGGATGACGACAGCCGCAAAAATGGCGTGCCGGATGTTCCCGTGGACCTCACCGTGAGCGAGGCCCGGGCGACCGACTACGCGATGATCGTGTTCATCGGTGGCGACGTCAGCGAATTCGTTCCGGGAGGCGCGGCCGTCGAACCCATTCAGCGACTTGTCAGCGATTTCGCGGCGGAGAAGAAGTTTGTGGGTTCGATCTGTGCCGGAAACGTCGTCCTCGCCGCCACGTCCTCGATGCATGGTCGCCGCGTGGCGGACAACCAGTATTTCGAAATGTACAAAGTTCGCGCCAAGGTTCGGGACAAGGTGAAACTGATTTCGAATTCGTTTGTGCTCGACGAACCATTCCTTTCGGCGAAGGACTTCAGCAACGCGGCGGAGTTCGCCGACAAGTTGGTGTGGGCACTCGATCGGCGCGGGAAGAAGTAGCGGCGTCGATCACGGCGACGGAAGTCGCTCGCGCGGAATGTCTCGCAATCGCAGAGCCTGCCCGTCTCGTGAATTCAACGTCGGGTTCGCCACTGGCCACGGGATGCCAAGATCCGGGTCGTTCCAGAGGACGCACCCTTCGGCCGCCGGCGTGTAGACGTCGGTGCATTTGTATGCGAACAGCGCCGTTTCGCTCGTCACGCAGAATCCGTGGGCGTACCCCGCGGGGACAAACATCTGCTGCTTGTTCTCGGCGGACAGCACGACACTGACCCACTGGCCAAACGTCGGAGAGTCGGGCCGAATGTCCACCGCCACGTCAAACACTTCGCCTTGCAGCGCGTACACGAGCTTGCCCTGGGGATGCGGGTTCTGGAAGTGAAGTCCCCGCAGGATTCCGTACCGCGAGAACGACACGTTGTCCTGCACGAACGTCGCTGGAATTCCCGCCGCCTCGTACCGCGAGCGGTTCCATGTTTCCATAAAAAACCCCCGCGCGTCACCGAACACCTGCGGTTCGATAATCACCACGCCGGGGAGTTTGGTTTTGATGATGTTCATTGAGCACGAGTAGGATGGGCACCTTGCCCGTCCGTCAGAGGTCAGAGGTCAGAGGTCAGAGGTCAGAGGTCAGAGGTCAGAGGTCAGAGGTCAGAGGTCAGCGGTCAGCGATCAGCGGTCAGACTACTTCGCTTGCGCGTCCTGCCTGACCTCTGACCTCTGTAGTTCTGACCTCTAATTCACCTACCGCCCGCCTGCACCAGTTCGAGCAAATACCGACCGTATTCATTCTTCGCCAGCGGTTGAGCCACCGCTCGCAACTGGTCGGACGAAATGTAACCCATCCGCCAGGCGATCTCTTCCGGACATGAAATCTTCAATCCCTGTCGCTGTTCAACCACTTCAATGAAACTCGCCGCCTGTAGCAGTGACGACGGCGTGCCGGTGTCGAGCCACGCATTGCCGCGGTTGAGGCGTTCGACTCGCAGCGTGCCTCGGCGGAGGTATTCGCGGTTGACGTCGGTGATTTCCAGTTCGCCGCGCGGCGATGGTTTCAACGCCTTCGCGATCGAGATGACATGGTTGTCGTAGAAGTACAGGCCGGTGACGGCGTAGTTCGATTTCGGCTGCTTCGGCTTTTCTTCGAGATCGATGGGTTTGAATTCCGCGTCGAATGCGACGACGCCGTACCGCTCGGGATCGCGCACCCAGTAGGCAAACACCGTGGCCCCGCTTGTCTCCCGCGCTACCTTTTGCAGCGCCACGCCCAGGTCATGTCCGTAGAAAATGTTGTCACCCAGAATCAGGCAGACTGGGTCCGACCCGATGAACTGCTCGCCGATCAGGAAAGCCTGCGCCAATCCACCCGGATTCGGCTGCTCGGCGTATTCCAGCTTCATCCCCCACTTCGATCCATCCCCCAGCAGTTTCCGAAACTGAGGCAGATCCACCGGTGTGCTGATGACCAGCACGTGACGAATCCCCGCGAGCATCAGGGTGCTGAGCGGATAATAGATCATCGGCTTGTCGTAGATCGGGAGCATCTGCTTGCTGATGACATGTGTCATCGGATGCAACCGCGAACCTGCCCCTCCGGCCAGGATGATGCCCTTCGTGACACTCGTTGATTGCTCTGACGCCATGATCCGTGTGAACTCCGTTCGAGACAGGCAGCCGCCTCCGTGCTGGGGGCTCGCTGCGCTCGACCCCAGCCACCCTCAATCCTCAATCTTCAATCCTCAACCCTTCCCCAACCCCAACCGTTCACCCGCGTCCTTCCCCGCCAGCGCCCGCTGGCACCAGCCATGATTGTCGAGATACCACTGCACCGTCTTCCGCAATCCGGTTTGAAACGATTCGGCGGGGGACCAGCCGAGGTCGCGGTGAATCTTCCCCGCGTCAATCGCGTAGCGGTGGTCGTGCCCGGGTCGGTCGGTGACGAAATGGATCAGCTTCTCGTGCGGCCGGTGCGGCGAATCGGGCCGGAGTTCATCCAGCAGCCGGCAGATTTCACGAACGACTGAGATGTTTGTTTGTTCGTTGCCGCCGCCGATGTTGTACGTCTCGCCGACTTGCCCCTTTTCCAGCACAACGCGCAGCGCCCGTGCGTGATCGTCTACGAACAGCCAGTCGCGGATGTTGTCACCCTTGCCGTACACCGGCAGCGGTTTCCCGGCCTGTGCATTTTGGATGATGACCGGAATCAGCTTTTCAGGAAATTGGAACGGCCCGTAGTTGTTCGAGCAGTTGGTGACGAGGACCGGCAATCCAAATGTATGGTGCCACGCGCGGACAAGATGATCCGATGCCGCCTTGCTCGCCGAATACGGCGAACGCGGATCGTACGAAGTCGTTTCGGTGAAGAACCCGGTCGGGCCGAGCGAGCCAAACACCTCGTCGGTCGAAATGTGCTGGAACCGAAACGCCCGCCGCGCCGCTTCTGGCAACTCGGCACAATATCGTCGAGCCGCTTCGAGCAACGTGTACGTGCCGATGATGTTCGTTTCGATGAAAGCGGCCGGACCATCGATCGACCGATCCACGTGCGATTCGGCCGCGAGGTGCATCACCGCATCGGGCCGGTGTTGCGTGAACAACCGCCACACTTCCGCCGTGTCACACACATCGACCCGCTCGAAGCAATATCGCGAACTGGTTGCGGCGTCGGCCAGCGATTCGAGATTGCCGGCGTAGGTCAGTTTGTCTACGTTGACGATGTGGTGTTCGGTGTCGCGAATGAGCTGCCGGATCAGCGCCGACCCGATGAACCCCGCTCCGCCCGTGACAAGGATTTTCATTCCGGACCACTCCTTTGAACCAGACCGCCGCAGGCGGTTCCTTCGGGCTTCCGCTCGAAGTCGCGAAGACTCTCAACCGGCCGTCTCAGCCATTTGTGCTTCAGCGGGCCGGAATCTAACAGATCGTACGTCAGGCTTTCCAGCCTGCCCCCTTGTGATGTGATCACCATGCTCCGCACTTTCATCGCCGTGAGAATACCTTCCACGTCACGACTGCGTCAGATCCTCACGCAACTGAACCAGATGGGGAGCAGCCTGAAACCCGTCTCCGCCGACCACCTGCATCTCACGCTGAAATTCCTCGGCGATACGCCAGAGCCACAGATCGCGGAGATCGGCGAAATCGTCTCGCAGGCCGCGGCCGATGCGGCGGCGTTCGAGCTTCGATTGGTCGGCCTCGGGGCATTCCCGAACGTTCACCGGCCGGACGTGATCTGGGCCGGAATCGAAACGTCCGACACGCTGATCACGCTGGCCTCCATTTTGGAATCGAAGCTCGAAACGCTCGGCTTCCGCCGCGAGTCTCGCGAATTTCATCCGCACCTGACGCTGGCCCGCGTGAAGGCCAAGCCGCCACCATCGCTCTTCCAATTGCTCGACGAACACGGCACGACGGACGTTGGTACCGTCCACATCTCATCCGTCGAACTGTTTCAGTCCGAACTGCAACGTGGCGGTCCGAAATACACCGTGCTGGCGTCAGCAAATTTTGCATGACCCGACTTACTTCGCCACGCGACTGCCGGACTCTTTCGTCGCCGGGTTCGCCGAACCCGCCACCACGCGAGTCAGATCATCGCTGGCGATCGATGGACACCAGTGGGCTTCGATGTGTTCGATGACCAGTTCCGTCCCGCGCGTGTGGCTCACGAACGGTGGTTGACGGGGATCGTACATCGCGTCGGTGAGGTCGCGCACGAGGACGACGTTGCGCCCGAGTCGCACTTGCTGGCGGATGCCGAACGGACGACCGAGCACGCACATGTTGGTGTGGACTCCCATGAGCGCGATGTTCGTGATCCCCAGCTCTTCACAGAAATTGAAGATCTCGTCGCCGTTGTCGCTGATCCCGTCAAATCCCGCGATGTCCAAACCCGGATGCTGTTTTGAAAACACCTTCACCGCCGCACCGACCACTGCGTCATCGCACGGCGATTTCGAATCGTCGATCGGCAACGGCGGTTCATCCTTGGGGTCGAGGTAACACCACTTCGCGATCGCCACCGGAGGTTTTACGAGCGGCGATTGCTGCACGCGTCGGCGGAACGGCGTGTTGGCGTACATGTCCACCGTGCCGCTGGGGGCGTGGATGATCGTCACGCCGTGATTGCGAGCCGCCGTCAACACGGCGTTCATTTTGGGGACCATCACCCCGACTCGCTGAGCCGCCGACTGGCAGTAATGGTTGTCCCACATGTCGCAGACAATGATCGCGGTCTTCGCGGCGTCCCATTCCATCACCCGCTCGCGAACGTCCCGCTTCCCGCTGCCGGCCACTGTTTCCTTGCGGTCGCGAAGATGCAACTGCAACTTGCCCGACACGGCCGGCCGATTGGCCACACGCGTCGCGGCCGGTTCGTCTCCGCGCACGATCGGTCCGAGAAACGTCGCGATCGACAGAACGATCAGGTGGGATGACAGCATTCGCATGGTGAACTCCTGAGTTGGCTGGCC
Source organism: Planctomycetales bacterium (assembly GCA_016235885.1). Lineage (GTDB taxonomy): Bacteria > Planctomycetota > Planctomycetia > Planctomycetales > Planctomycetaceae > JACRIH01. Next base: position 12,012 of record JACRIH010000560.1, read on the forward strand.
AAAGCGCGAGGAAGACAACGCCACGGGGAGCGAGTATAACAAACGCCGAATCGCTGTTGACCTCTGTCGAACGATGAAGCTCTGGCGCATCTGACCGTAGCCACGCTCGCCAGAGCGTGGGCCGATTC
>JACRIH010000564.1 GCA_016235885.1 Planctomycetales bacterium
CAGGAGTGCCCGTCCTACTTCATCCACGCTGGCCGGTCGCGTCAGGCCGCCGTCTTTGCGGATGCGCCAGAAATGCACGGCGAGGAACACCGACATCGCCAGCGGCAGCACCATCACATGCAGCAGATAGAAACGAGTCAGCGCCTCTTGGCCGACGTGGTTGGCTCCCAAAATCAATCGCTTCTGAAAGCCACCGATGTCGCACCATTCGGTGATGCCCAGCGCGTCGGTGACTTCACGCGGTGACTGTGCGATCTCGGAGCCGATCGTGACGGCCCAGTACGCGAGCTGATCCCACGGCAGCAAGTAGCCGGTGAAGCTCAGGGCCAGCGTGAGCACGAACAGGATCATGCCCACGACCCAATTGAACTGTCGCGGAGCTTTGTACGCGCTCGTGTAAAACGCCCGCGCCATGTGCAGCATGACGCAGAGCACCATCCCATGCGCCGCCCAGCGATGCACATTCCGCACGAACCGGCCGGTCGGAACGATGTACTGAATCTCTTTCATCGAGTCGTAAGCCTGATCGACCGACGGCTTGTAATAGATCATCAACGGAATGCCGGTCGCGATCAGCAACACGAACAACGCCAGCGAGATCACTCCCAAGCCCAGCGTCGCGCGCATGCGGAGCGAGTACCAGTGCATCCGCGTCGGCAGGATGTGCAGGAACAGATTCGTGAACACCGCCTGCGACGCCGCTCGATCCGAAGTCGGCCGGCCGTGTCGAATCAGCGATTCGCGAAACTCGCGCGGCGTGTCGAGCAGGTTGCGGAAGTAACGCCGCAAGGCCGAGTCTTCTGTGGGAGGTGGTTTCGTTTCGATGGTCACGGAACGATCCTTCGGAAATCATGTAGCCGAAGTCGTGAGACTTCGGTGCTCGATTGCCAATCGTCCGAAGTCTCACGACTTCGGCTACAGGTCTGAGTGACAGCCTCGTTGGGTACTCCGTCATTCACGAAGCCTTGAGCCGCTCGGTCGCGGCGACGGTCTTTTGTTTGTCCACGACCAACTGGCCGTCGGGGGAGACTGTCAGTTCGAGATACATCAACGGCTTCGGAGCCGGGCCTCCGGTCACCTTGCCAAGCGCGTCGAACCGGCTGCCGTGGCAGGGGCAGAAGAAGCCTTCGTCACCGTTGCTCGAAACCAGACATCCCAGATGCGTGCAGACGGCCGAGATCGCGAAGAGGCCGTCCCCATCCACGTAGATCCACAGCCGTTGGTCAGGAACGGCGGTGATCTGCGTGGACAGGAAACGTTCAATCGGGCCGAGCTTCACTCGGCTGTTGGACTCTGGAAACACGGATGGCATCGGCAACCGCGCGGCTCCTAAACCGGCGACGGCCAACGCTCCCGCCGCTGAACCAATCGCGGTCAGGCCGAGGAAGTCACGGCGTTCGACCGGTTTCTCGAAGCGTCGGCTGTGTTGAAGTTCTTCGTGTGACATCGCTGATCTCAATAATGACGAGGGGAAAATGACGAATGACGAAGTACCCAATGACGAAAGAAATCCGAATGACGAATTCCGAAGAGGAGCGTCACTCATTGCGTCTGCTTGTCGTCCAGCACTTCGTAAATCGAGCTTCGTCATTCCTTCGTCATTGGGTATTTCGTCATTCGTCATTCAGCCACCGACCAACAACTCGTCGTCAACACTCGTTCCATCGTGATCGCTCCGACCGGACAACGATCCGCGCATAACGCACAGCGAATGCACTTCGTTTCGTCTTTGACGATCGCTGAGAACGGTTCGTCGGCGATGCCTTGCATACGCTGTTCCAAAGCCAGCCGAAGGTCGTTGCCTCCTTCCAACCGATCGAGCGATACCAATTCGAGACAGGTCTCCGGACAGACATCCGCGCAGCCGCCGCAGAGGATGCACTTGTCCGAATCGAAGATCGTGTTCACGCCGCAATCGAGACAGCGACACGCTTCGCGAACCGCCTCACGCTCGCCGTAGCCCCGTTCGACCTGAGCCGTCTGGCTGTGCCGTCGTTCGTTGACATCGAAGACGCCGAGCGGCGTGCGCGGCAGCTTTTCGTAGTCTTGCTCGCGCAGATAATCAGGGATTTCGAGATGCACGAGTTGCACGTCCTCGATCAACTTCTCGCCGCGCACGAACTCATACACCGCACGAGCCGCCTGTTTGCCGCTGGCCACCGCGTGAATGAGCAACTTCGGTCCGTAGGCCACGTCCCCCGCGATGAACACATCCGCCGCCGAGGTTTGCGTCGTGCCGGCATCGCACTGAATCAGCCCGCGATCCGTCCGCTGGATGTCGCTCTGGCCGTCGGTGAACGACAAGTCCGGTTGCTGTCCGACTCCCCAAAGGACCGAGTTGGCATGAATGGTCGTGAGATCGTTCGGATCGAACTGCGGAGCGAACCGCCGTTGCTCATCGAAGACTCGCGTGCAGCGCTGGAACACAACCGCCTTCACGCAACCGTCATCATCTAACAAGATTTCTTTTGGTCCGAGGCTGTTGTGCCGAATGACTCCTTCTTCATCTCCTTCGAGAATCTCGGCATCATCGGCCGGCATCTCGTCGAGACTTTCCAGACTGCAAAGATGCACCGATCGCACCCCCGCCTGCCGCAACGCGGTGCGAGAAATGTCGATGCCAAGCTGGCGAATGACCGTGCGTGCGATGTCGTAGGCCACGTTGCCGCCGCCGATGACAACGATATCGCCATGCAGTTCAACCGGTCGTCTCAACGCGACATCGCGCAGGAGCTCAACGCCGCCCAGAATCCCCTTGCCGTTGGCTCCGGGCAGCGGCAAGCCGCGCGACTTCTTCAGCCCCACGGCAATGATGGTCGCCTTGTGCGTCCGCCGAATCTCCTCGAACGAGATGTCCTGCCCGACGCGCGTGTTGCAACGGAACTCGACGCCGAGCGAGCGAATGAGTTCGACCTCGGCCGCAATCAAATCGCGCGGCAGGCGATATTCCGGGATGCCCACGGCCAACATCCCCGCCGGCACCGGCTCCATTTCAAACACGGTCGGTCGAAAGCCGAGCAACGCCAAGTCATGCGCCGCCGACAATCCCGCTGGTCCCGAACCGATGATCGCGATCTTTTCACCATCGGCGTTCTGCGGCAGAAGCTGATCCGACAAGAAGCTTTGGAAACCAGACAGCTCTTCCGATCGAGAACTCTCGCGTTGCCGGACATGTTCGATGAGCCGTTGAATCAGCCCTTTGGCTTGTCCAGTTCGCTCTTGATCCGCATGACCGCCGAAGCGATCGGTGACGAATCGCTTGAGCGCCCGGATCGACACCGCTTGGTCGATCTCTTTCCGCCGACAGGCTGCCTCGCACGGCGCACCGCAGACTCGGCCGCAAATCGAAGCGAGCGGATTCGGTCCGCGAGCGATCAAGTAGGCGTCTTCAAATCGTCCATCCGCGATGGCTCGCACATACCCGCGCGCATCCGTATGCACGGGGCAAGCCTCCTGGCACTTGATCTGCCGACGCCAATAGTCGTCGGTCGGTACTTCCACCCGATAGTGCTGCATGATGGGGAGCGAGTCTCATCCGGTCGTCTCGAACGTCAGCCACGAAATACACGACATCCACCCCGCAGGTGATCCGTCAGAGGCAATGTCCGTGTCGTGACTTGAGGCAACTCGCGTGCCGCATGCTGTCCAAGAAAACGAGGCTTTCATCAAGTCGCGTCAGAGTCGGTTAGGTCGAATCAATTGCACGAGCTATTCGCACTTCGCTCTCGTGTGCGTATGAGGCACACAGTGGTCGTTGTCGCACGCCAGTCCGCACGCAATCCGATGAGGCTTGGACGTTGTTGACGCAATTGGTCATGTTTCGCGGAACACCGAGTTGAATGCGGCGTGGTATTCGCTCATCGTAATGCCTGTCCAGTGACCTTTACGGGTGCGGTCGCACCATGATAAACCCGTATCAACGAAACTTCGGAGTTGCTTCGGTTGCGGCATGGGGATTTCAGGTCAACAAGGTGAGCAACGGTGACTCCCGATCAATCTAGGAGTAACACGATGAATTCACGATTCTGTACCATTCTGTGTGCGGTCGCGGCAGCAACCGGAGTGATGTTTGTCACGTTGTCCCTGTGCGCGGAACCTCCCAGTGATGTGACGAATCAACCGAAACACAAGCAAACGTCGGTTCCTATCAAGCCGTCGGATCGCATGTCTGTCGCCGCAGCGCGTGAGCGTGCCAAGTTGATGCACGACATCTACGATTCCACATTAGACGTGATGCACCGCCGTTTTTTTCGCAGGGAACAATCTGTCCTGCCGGCTCGCGCGATGGAAGACATCTTTGCCGAAATGGCCAGCAAGACGAGCACTCAAGCGAGATGGATCTCGGTGAACACCAAAGCCATGAGCATTCACCACGAACCAGAGACCGAATTTGAGAAACAAGCGGCCAAGGTAATCGCTGCCGGCAAAGCCGACTTCGAACTCGTCGAGAAGGGGTATTATCAACGGGTCGGTCGTATCTCATTGGGTGGCGGATGTGTCGGTTGCCACACGGATCAATTCGCGTCTCCTTCGACATCTCCCAAGTTTGCCGGGCTGGTCATTCGCATCCCCGTCAACGATGAGTGAGCGTGGTTCGGTCGAATTCGTCCAAAGTCGTTCGCGGAATCTCCAGTGAAATGAATCCCATCATGACCCGAAATTTCAAAACGATCTGGTTGGTGCTGTCGATTTCAACAGCGCTTACGCTGGCGGCCATCAGAGTCGGCGCGACACCTCCGGGCAATCCGAGCAAGGATTCAATCGTCAAGCCAACTGCTGTAGAGGCGACATCGCCACCTCTGCCTTCTGTCGATGAAGCCCGTGGTCGCGCGAGGCTGCTTCATGAGACCATTCGAACCGCGCTACAAGTCGTTCATCATGAGTACTACCGCGAGGACGAAAAGCTCCCGATCCCGGCTCGGACATTTCAAAAAGTGTTTCAAGAACTCGCTGACCGCCAAAAAATCGAAGTCCACTGGCTGGCAGTCAACGCACAAGCCATGAATCAGGACCACAACCCGCGAAACGACTTCGAAAAGAAAGCCGTCGGCGTGATCTCATCGGGTGCGGAGGAATACGAACTTGTGGCAGACGGTCTGTACCGTCACGCGGGCTTGATCACCCTGACCGCTGAATGCCTCAAGTGCCATTTGCCGAACCGGACCAGCCTCAAGAACCGTGCCGCCGGGTTGGTCATCGCAATGCCGATCGAGAAGAAGTGAATTCCGAAAGATCGAACACGCTGAAATGCCACGGTCGGAGACGCAGGGACTACCGCATCAGATCCGCCTCGTGAAAATCCGCTTCGAGCGTTGTCGTTTTTCCGGCGATGACCTCCACGGTGACGTCGCGGCGCAAGTTGCCGTCCGGTTGGCGAATCGCGAGTCGGCATTTGCCGACCGGAAGCCGGAGCATTTCAAACCGGCCTTCCGCATCAGTCACAGCGTGGTACGGATGATCGAATGCATAGACCCAGCCGCTCATCCAGGCATGAATGTCACAACCCAGCCTGGTCGGCCGCTGCTTCTTGTCCGTCACAAAGCGATGGACGTAGTTGTTGCCCGCGCCGGTGAAAATGTTGAATTGATTCTTCGCCTCAAAGGCCGCCGTACGCACGTTGTGATTGGCGCTGTCTGAATTCGTGAATTTCACCGGCTGCCCGCTCCGCACCGAGACGACGTGCGGCACGAAGGTGAGGTCTTTCTGATCAACCACGACAGCGGGCCAGTCCTTGGTATCGCTGGGTGCCGCCTCCGCTGGAGCGTCGATCCAGAATACGACCGCGTCTCGCATCCCTCGAGATTTCGGATGCACCGCGAATAGGTCTCGTTTGCGCCCCGTTTCGTCCGCCGCCTCGGCTTTGGGAACGGTCCCATCAAAGCGAGCAATGCCGCTCACTTTCCCCAGTTCATCGGCATTGGACGAATCGACCACAATCATGGCGACGCCCAATGCCACGAGGACTACTTGCCACAACCAGACTCGACGCGGATAGGTCAGCACTGGCGGATGGCGAAGAATTGTGGAGTTCACGACGACGTCACCCTTGTTTGCAGTTGGTTCGACGTGGATCGGCTATTTCCGGTGGCCAGTCAACAACAGTCCAAGACGGTGCATAATTCTGTGCAGAAACCGCTCAAATCGGGTCGCAACACTCCACACCCCCTCGTTTCTGTCGAGGAAAGCGAGGGGTTGCGACCCCGTGCAAGACGGGGCATGGACGATACTGGACTCGAACCAGTGACCTCCACGATGTTAAACAATCAAATGTGGCATGGCCGATCGTCGCAAGTGCTTTATTTCCAGTCCTTTCAGGTGAAGTGACGCGATTCAGGGAGTTCGCCAAAACGCATCCTTTTGATAGCGTTTTATGCATTACTCTGCAATCAACTCTGCAATTCTTTTCGTGACTCCGATGTCACTCGATGCATGCCGCCGACGGAGTTCGGATAGCTACCGTCGAATGATGTGTTGTGGTGCGCGATCCGCTGCAACGACGCGGGGAATCCGAGGCAGTAGATCTCACGGGCACGCCGGTTTTCAAGACCGGTGCGAGAATGGCATAAGCAGCCTCCACGAACCGGTGTAGTTTTGTTGTGTGAAATTCGGACGAGGACTTCGCGTGGTGCAAGGATCTGCCAGATTGGATTCTGGTGCGTGACGAGCCGAGTTTGGCGGGGTAGGTCGTGCCCTTGCCCACATTGCAGGACGCTGTCGGCGCGGCGCCAGTATCAATGACGAACTTGGTGGGATTGCCCACGCCGCCTTTTGCCGTTGCGAGTTTGGTACTGGCGATCGCTGGAATGACGCTGCTGCCCTCCGTCGGCTCCGTGCTGGCCGTTGTGTTTGGGCATCTAACCTTGGGCCAGATCAAGTCCAGTCACAGTGCGTTCGGCGGACGCGGACTGGCCTTGGCTGGCGCGGTGATGGGGTACGACGAAGTCGCGATCAGCCTGTTGGCCGGATTCGTCCTGATCGTGTGGCTGCTGGTTCGCTGAGGAACCGGAGTGCAACAACGTCAGTAGCAGAAGTTGTGAGACTTTGATCCGAACCCTCACGGGTTCAGCTACATTGGGAAGTAATCATGCCCGGTCCAAAGATCATCGGCGGGATGTGGCTTTCAACTGGCTGAACCGAAACTCGCTGTTTTCAGTGCAGATGTACAGCCCCGGCTCGTCGGGAACATAGGC
>JACRIH010000553.1 GCA_016235885.1 Planctomycetales bacterium
CGGAGTGCGGCAAAAAAAGCCCCGCACGGCGGCAAAAATCTTTCGGGGTCATGGGGGGCTGTCACAGGGCTTCCTCGGTTCACGGAACTTTCAGGGACGGCCAATTGGTCGATCAAGCGGCCGCTTTCTCAAAGGCCTCGGGGGTCACGTAGCCCAGCGACGAATGCAGGCGTTCGCAGTTGTAGAACACTTCCAGGTACTCGAACAGGCTCGTGCGGGCCGCGGTGCGGGTTTCATAGTTCTCGTGATGCACCAGTTCCTTTTTCAGCGTCGCGAAGAACGATTCCATCGGCGCGTTGTCCCAGCAGTTGCCTGTCCGGCTCATGCTGCACGTGATGGCGTGTTCCGACAACACGCGTTGATAGTGTTCGCTGGCGTACTGCACGCCGCGATCGACGAAGCGCGGCAGAACGTCTGGCGGCGGCAGCCTGCCGAATTCTTCGACCGGGCCACGCTGGACTTCGACGGCACGCTGGTGGAGACCCGCGGCGAGAAGAAGCAGGGGGTGGACATCGCCTACGACGGCACGTGGGGCTATCACCCCTTGGTCTGTACCCTGGCCGAGACGGGCGAAGTGCTGCGGGCGATCAACCGTCCCGGCAATCGTCCCAGCCACGAAGGCGCGGCCGATGCGGCCGCGCCAACTGATTGCGCAGTGCCGCGAGGCCGGCTTCCGGGAGATCATCCTGCGGGGGGACACGGACTTCTCCCAAACCAAACATCTGGACCGCTGGGATCGCTCCGGCGTGCAGTTTGTGTTCGGGTACGACGCCTGTCAGACGTTGAAGCTGTACGCCGAAACGCTGGAGAAATCGGAGCTGGACCACGAAATCGTTGGGGGAGCAGTCCTATTTTGCCGCCGTCTTCACTCTGGCAACGGGTAGCAGTTCCAGTTCCAGAACCTTTCCCGTCGTCATGCTTCCGCCACCGACCACAACGAGATGTTCATTTCGCCACGGCAACAACCGGTGGAAAAACCGTGGATGAGCGACTTGGCCCAGGTACTCCCACTGTGTTCCCTCTCTGACCAATCGTTGGATCGAACCGGACATGGTGGTGATGTACAACGCTCCCTGACAGGCGAAGGCGGACGCACCGAAGCCGTCCATCCCGCCGCCGATCAAAGCTGGTCCCTCCAACCACACATTTTTGGAGGGATCGTAAACCGTCATGGCCGTCGTCGTGCCGCCCTGTTCCTGCATTCCACCGACGCAACACAGCTTGCCGTGCAGTTCGGCGAGTGCGAGTGCGCGCCGCTTGAAGGGTGGAGTGGCGATGGTTTTCCATTCGGGAGTTTCGGCAGCGAGATTTATGGCAAGGGCCGTCTCGTGCCATTGGGTTTCGCGGCCCTTCCCTTGCAGGTTCCAACCGCCGACGACATACAACGTGTCACCCACGATGGCGGCGTCATGCGACGAGCGCGCCTCGGGAAGGCTCGACATCGATTCCCACGCTTGCGTTTGAATGTTGAAGCGGGCGAAATCTGCTTGCGAACGCAGGTCTTGCGGATCGCCCGCCTTGTTCATCGCCGTGAACCCACCCACGCGATAGAGGTGTCCCTTGTATTCCACCATCGCCAACCCTTGGAGTTTCGCGCTGCCCGGCAATTGCTCCCATTTCGCAGGGTTCTTCAGGTCGAGCTTCCACAGATCACCCGACTGATCTTCGATCGAGTAGTCGTGCGCGCTGCCGTAGTTCCCACCATAAACGTAGAGTGCGTCACCCACGACAGCACCACCAAAACTGGTGATTCCATTCGGCAGGGCAGTCAATTTGTTGGCGACAGGGGACAGTCGCGACGGCAGATATCGCAACGAGAGCGTCGAGTAATGTTGCACGGACTTGTACGCCTTCCCTTCGTGCTCTCCCGCCGCAGTTTCAATGTGCCGCGCACGGATCGAATACAAACCAGACTGTGGTAGTTCGCAGCGATAGTTTCCGTTCTCGTCCGTGGTCGCTTCCCACTGGTTTGGGATTCCGGGACCAGTGACCGTGAACGTCGCGCCGGCAACCGGTTCGTTCTGCCAGGTGACTTGCAGCAGTACGGCTGCTCCGTCCAGCTTCGGCACGATCTCAAACGCCAACCGCTCGTTATCCTTCACGGACCGCCACGTGCCGGGGAGCGGTGAAGGGTAGGTCTTGCCGTAATACTTCAGCAAGAACGGTTCGCCTCCCTTGGCAACGACACCGTAGGTGTGTCGCAGGAACACCGCCGACTGCTGCCAGTTCGCCGGTAATTCCGCTTCGAGGGCGTCTTCTCCCTTTTTCAGTGACAGTGATTGAGGTTCGCCACGACGCCCTCCCAGCACCCACACGTCCGCTTTTAGGAGTCGGTCCAGAAGTTTTGGATCATCCGGTTCCGCCGCCTCGCCAAAATACACTTTCACCTTGGCTGGCTTTTCGGCGGGTTCCGTCAGCAACCAGGGGAAGTGCGCGGAGGCGGTTTGCGTTCCAAGGGTAGTCATTGTCAGGGCCAGAAGCCAAAGACGAAGTCGCATCATGATGTTCCTTTCGAAAAGTCGCAAATTCAATGGTGAGGTTGACACGAAGCGGACGAAATCACGTCGCGCAGACAGGCGATACACAGCGACAATTTCTTCTCGTCGCTACAAAATTGTCCCTTTCGGTTTTTGGTTTGACCGAACCTATTGATTGTTCGCCGGGTAGGCGGTTTCACTCTGGCTGCTCAGTTCAAATCGGAATTCATTGGTTCCGTCGGCCTTCGTCTCACGGACTAATGTCGAATTCGAGTTGTAGAAACGCGGGATGCGCTCCGTCACGAATGGTTTGGATGGCTGTCCATTCACCGGTTCGTCTTCCTCGACCGCCGATGTGATTTCCACGCGGTGGTGACCGATCACCGGACCGTTCTTCGCGTCCAATTCAAATTTGCCCGCCTGGATGGCGCCCGCGGAACGCGGACCCTTCATTGCCCCTTGCGGCACGAACGCAATGATCGCGTTCGACAGCGGTTGCCCGTCGAGCGTCACCTCCCCATGCACGGAGACTCGTTGTGGGCCTTTCTCGTTGCTGCCGCAGCCGGTCAGCAGACCAGTGCAGACGAACACTGCCCCGAGAAGCATCCCTGCCCTGTCCCAGCGGCGCGCCTCCGGTTGCCATGCTTTGCGAAACAGATTCATGAGTGGTCTCCTTTCTTTCAGAAGTTGCCGACGACTTCTCTGCCGAACCGGGTCGCCAGCCCCTTGAGCAAGGTTGCGTCGATGTACATGCTCACGAACCGCACGGAACCGTCCGCCAACCCAAAGTGGGCACCGCCCACATGGTCGCTGCGCCACGTTTCGCGATCCGTTGTGACGTTGCCGCTGGACCCGTTGTACACACCCGCTGTCCCACCGACACTCAGTCCTGGATATCCACCTCCCCAGCGGGCACTGCCCCAACGAGGTAGGCCGTTGAGCGCGGGATTCAACGGGCATGAGGTTGACGCCATGGACCAGACGTAACCGGGATGCTGGTAATTGAACTCTCCCAGAAACAGCGTGGCGGACGTCCCGTCCTTGATGTCGTCGATCCGAATGGAGCGACCGTTCACCGGATCAAATGTCGAGTCCGGCGGAAACGCACCATCAAATCCACGCGCCGACGTGCCCGCCGACACACCATAACTTCCAACGGCTCCCGGTTCGTTGCACGAAACTTCAGGCACCTGGCGTGGAATGACCATTGATGGACACAAGTAAACAGGAACCTTCTGGTTGATCACCTTCAAATTGGTCGCGAACGAGTACGACTGATTGAAATCGTATTGCTGGATTTTCGACCCGAGGTCGATGTGCGGCATGATCGCCACAAACGCACTGTACAATTTCGCATTCGTCCCATTCGGGAAGGCGCCGTGAACGTCGTGATAGTTGTGCAGCGCGAGCGAGATTTGCTTAAGGTTGCTTCGACATTGTGTTCGCCGTGCCGCCTCACGCGCCTGTTGGACGGCGGGCATCAGGAGCGAAATCAGAACCGCGATGATCGCGATCACCACCAACAGTTCAATGAGCGTAAAGCCACGGTTTCGACGTGAGGACATGGGAAGCTCCAATCGTGCGCAGAGCGCACAAAAACGCCAAGGAGAAGTAGTACCAGCCGTGGTGTTCTCACCACGGTCTCGTCACGCGACGAGACACAGGGGATTGAGAGGTGGCTGGCAATCGGCGTTGAGGCCGGGCTGGCTGCCGGAAATTCTGAAGTGGTGATCCCGATTTCTTGCCGCGAGGGAACACTCCGGCCGCGCGGCGTCCCATCACGTCCGTCGTCCTACCGTCCGGGAATCACCTCGACGGATCAGGACGATGATCGTTCTCAAACTTTGACACATTGCGGCCTGTAGGTCGTGAGGCTCAACGCTAGTACTCGGGGACAACTTCTCGTTTCGCACGGGTTCCAAGTGAACGCCAAACGCTCAGGTTGATGTTTTCACCCACGGGACGGACCGCGCCATCGACCAGCAACACGTGAACAATGCCCGCGTGATAGCTGCGAGACGTCATGGCTGCGTACGTGGGCGTGGCGGGTGTGGTACGACCTTCACGCTTGGAGGTGAAGTCGATGTCGTACACCACGCCCCCTGATGTGTAACTAACTTTGGTGTTCGGAACGAACGTCGTGGTCACGCCGGTCTGATTGGCCCGACCGTCCACCCACTCCGCGTGACCCGACGTTTGCACGGCGGCACTGCCCACATACGACAACAGTGTGGCGGGATCGGCGGGAGGAGCCGTACCCAATGTCGCGGGATTGCCAGTGTCTCGCGTGTACGGTTGAAACGCCTTGACCTCGGCCATCGCGATCGTGGTACTCGTCCCATCCACAACGTTGGCCGTGCTGTATTCGCTGTTGGGATTAAACATGCCGTCTCCCCCAATCGCCGTGGCTTCGTCATACACGAACCACGTCCCCAGATTCACTCCGTAGTTGAGTGGAAAGTGCGTGACAGCCCCGTCGGGGTACGGCTTCGCTTCGACCTCGCTGGGACAGATCAATACGGAGATCTTCTTCGCGCACACCGGGATGTTGGGAGCCACGTCATAATTGCGCTCAAAGTTGATCAGGTTTTGAAGATTGGCCTGTTCCAGAAACGGCAGAAGCCGCGCCTGGGCCGACCACCCCTTCACCTCGGTGGAATGCGGTAGCAGAATGCTCGCGGTATGCGGGAACACCCGATAGGCGTCGTGATAATTGTGCAGGGCCAACCCGAGTTGCTTGAGATTGTTCCGACACTGAGTTCGTCGAGCCGCCTCACGCGCCTGCTGGACGGCGGGAAGCAGTAGCGAAACCAACACGCCGATGATCGCGATGACCACGAGCAGTTCAATCAAGGTGAAGCCGCGACGATGTTGACGCATGGTGAGGAAACTTCCGCTGGTGGGGGCACTGGAAACCTGCCGGAACGACGAGGGATGTCGTTCGGCGTCGCTCACATGGCGACGCTTGACGGGAATACAAAGAAGTGCTGGCGAGCCGTGGAGGCGTGGCTGGCGGCTGAAAACCCATCAATCTTGCTTGCAACTGAGACTCAATCTCAGTAATGTGTGCATCATACCGGTCTGGCTGTCCCCGTCAAGCGCTGGCAAACAATTTTGGGACGGCTTTTCGAAACAGTCGCACCATCGGTGAAAAATCTCAGCCTGCCTGCTGATTGATAGTGGCCTCTGCCCGCCGCGATTGGGATTGAAATGGGGAATCTTTGAGATGAACGACGCGAATCGACACCACGAAGATTTCACGCAGAATTCACCATCACCTATCGAGCCGACACCGAAATTGGCGGAGCCTATCAGGACCATCACGGCCGACGAGTTGCTCCGTGGCCAACGGGAACTCATCATCACGCACGGAGATGCCGTCTACCGCCTGCTTGTGACTCGAAACGGAAAGTTGATTCTCCAAAAGTAACCGCACGAGGTAGGTGGCGCACGCGGCTCGCGTGCGTTTTCCGTTGGAAACGAGGCAGGCACGCGAGCCGCCTACCCCACTTTTTCGGCGGGCTTGCTAATACCGATAGTAATCCGGCTTGAACGGTCCTTCGACGGGCACGCCGAGATACTCGGACTGCTTCTGCGTGAGTTTCGTGAGCTTCACGCCGAGTTGCTCCAAGTGCAGGCGGGCGACTTCTTCGTCGAGCTTCTTCGGCAGCATGTGGACGCCGAGGGCGAACTTTTCCGGCTCGGTCCAAAGCGCAATCTGCGCCATCACCTGATTCGTGAACGAATTGCTCATTACGAACGACGGGTGACCTGTGGCACAGCCGAGGTTCACCAGCCGACCCTCCGCCAGCAGGAGTACGCTGCGGCCGGTGTCCTTGAACGTGTAGCGATCGACCTGCGGCTTGATGACCACTTTCTTCGCCTTGCCGGACTTCACCTGAGCTTCCACCCACGCCACATCGATTTCGATGTCGAAGTGGCCGATGTTGCAGATGATCGCGTCGTTCTTCATCTGCGAAATGTGTTCGCCGCGAATGATGTCGCAGCAGCCTGTCGTGGTCACGAAGATGTTGCCTTGCGCGGCGGCCTCTTCCATTGGGATGACTTGAAATCCTTCCATCGACGCTTGAAGTGCGTTGATCGGGTCGATTTCGGTGACGATTACTCGGGCACCGTAGCGTTGCATCGAGTGCGCACATCCCTTGCCCACGTCACCGTAGCCGGCGACGACCACGACCTTGCCGGCGATCATCACGTCGGTCGCCCGTTTGATCCCGTCGGCCAGAGACTCACGGCAGCCATAGAGGTTGTCGAACTTGCTCTTCGTCACCGAATCGTTGACGTTGATCGACGGGATTTTCAATTCGCCACGCTGGTGCATCTGGTACAGCCGATGCACGCCCGTCGTCGTTTCTTCCGAGATGCCGCGAATTCCGCTGACCAACTCGGGGAACTTGGTGTGAACCATCGCCGTCAGATCGCCGCCGTCGTCGAGGATCATGTTGAGCGGCTGACCGTCCGGCCAGAAAATCGTCTGTTCAATGCACCAGTCGAATTGCTCGTTGTTCATTCCCTTCCACGCGAACACGGCGATCTCTTTCGCCGCGATGGCCGCTGCGGCGTGATCCTGAGTCGAAAAGATGTTGCAACTCGACCAGCGGACTTCCGCGCCCAAATCGGTCAGCGTCTCGATGAGTACGGCGGTTTGGATGGTCATGTGCAGGCAACCTGCAACCCGCGCCCCTTTCAGCGGCTTCGAAGAACCGTATTTTTTTCGCAAGGCCATCAAGCCCGGCATCTCGTTTTCGGCCAGTTCGATTTCCTTGCGGCCCCAGTCAGCCAGACTCATGTCGGCGACTTTGTAATCCGGATTCGACGCGGCAGATTTCGTGCTGGGCTGCGAAGACTTGGTGCTGGGTGCGAGAGTCGCGGAAGACATGCAAACAACCTCTTTCCGTTGGAAAACGTGGAGTTTCGCGGGCGGCGAAATGGCTTCCGGCTCGCGGTGGGTCCGACAGTCTGGACCATCAAAAACTGCGGGCGAAGGATAGGGAATCCAACCCACACCAGCAATGCCGATCTCACGAATCCAGACGTCAGGCTTTTGATGTTGCGTTGTTTTCTTGGACGTAGCTGAATTCGCAAGAATTCAGATGATATAGGTTCGATTGCTCAATCTGAATTCTTGCGAATTCAGCTACAAATCAATGCGAGCGTATCATCAAAGATTGCAACTCAGGGCTTCTTGAAGACGACGCCTTCTTTCATCACAAAGACGATGTCGTGCATGGCGTGGATGTTTTCCAGCGGATTGCCTTTTACGGCGACGATGTCCGCGATTTTCCTGGCCTCGATCGTTCCCAGACGGTCGTTGATTTTCAGGAGCGTGGCGGCTTCGCGCGTGGCCGATTGAATGGCTTTCATCGGGGGCATTCCGCCGGCGACCATCAGTTCGAATTCGCGAGCGTTCTGGCCGTGAGGCGACACGCCCGTGTCGGTGCCGAAGGCGATCTTCACGCCCGCGGCGTACGCCTTGGCGAACGTCGTGCGGATCACCGGTCCAATGGCTGCGGCTTTTGGTCGCACGATCTCGGGAAAATAGCCCGGCTCCTTCGACTTCTCGGCGACCCATTCCCCAGCGAGGTTTGTCGGCACCCAGTACGTCCCCTTCTTCTTCATCAACTCGATGACCTCGTCGGTCATGAACGTCCCGTGTTCGATTGAATCGACTCCCGCCAGCACGGCCCGCTTGATCCCTTCGGTCCCGTGCGCGTGGACGGCGACGATCATGTTGTAGTCCTTCGCCGTCGCGACGACGGCTTGCAATTCTTCGTCGGTGAACTGCGGATTCAATCCGCTGGCCGCCAGGCTGAGAACTCCGCCGGTCGCGGTCAGCTTGATCAAGTCCGCGCCGTCCTTGTATCGCTGCCGAACTGCCTTGCGAGCGTCGTCGGCGCCGTTGATGACACCTTCAAACGGCCCGGGGTCTTTGCGGTAATCGCCGCGCAGCGAGTTGGTCGGATCGGCATGACCGCCGGTGGTCGCGAGTGATTTGCCCGCGGTGAAGATCCGCGGTCCCGGAACCCACCCCTGGTCGATCGCCTTCCGCAGCGCGACCGAATTGACGCCGTTGTCACCGAGGTCTCGCACGGTCGTGAATCCGGCCAGCAACGTGACTCGGGCGTAGACGGTTGAACGCAGGGCATAGTCGGCCTGCTCCATAAAGAACCGCTCGGTGTACGAATCCTTCGAGTGCTGCGATTGAAGGTGCGTGTGCATGTCCATCAACCCGGGCATGACGGTGTACTCGGTGAGTCGCACGAGTGTGTCGCCGTCCTTCGGTTCGACATAGCCGCGAGCGACGTTCGTGATTTTTCCGTCGTCGATCACGATCGACATCTCCGATTGCGGCTCGTCATTCCGGCCGTCAATAAGCCGTCCGGCATGAATGATCGTGGCCGCATTCGCGTTTACGGCGACCAACGAACAAAAAAACGCCGTAACAATCGTGCCCCATCGCATGGTGGTCTCCTTCGAGAGGATTGGTTGTTGAGGTGGATGTGCAGATCGATCAATCGAGTGAACGGCGGAGGTTTTTCATCATTCTGCCCACCATCGTTCTGCCTTCCAAAACAAACGGCAGAACGATGGTGGGCAGAACGATTTCGTTTCCTACGAGCCGCCGGTGATGCATCCATTCCGAACGTTGGTCATCCGTGCCAGTGTTGTGCCCCGAACACCATGTCGGAGTACGATCCATCAGGGATGTTCAGCGGATCGGCCATTCGATACTTCTCGACAACGCTGGGATTGAGCGCGATCCCCAGGCCGGGACTGCGGCTCAATGCCAGGCAGCCATCAATGACTTGGAGCGGTTCGACCAGCAGTTCTTCGACGAACGGATTTCCCGTCTGGTCGATTTCGACAGTGATGCCGTTGCTCATCGTTGAGACAACATGCGCGTTGGCGACGATGGCGACCGCATCGCTCCAACTGTGTGTCGCGAATCGCAATCCCGACGTGCGAGCCAGGTCGGCCACGCGCTTCACCTCGCTGATCCCACCGCAACGGCAGGCGTCAGGTTGCACGATGTCCAATGCCCCGGCGCGAATCAATTCGCGGAACCCTTGCAGGCCGAATTCGTTTTCTCCAGCGGCGAGCGGAACCCCAACCGTTCCGCGCAGAGCCACATACGAATCGATGTCCTCGGACTGAAACGGCTCCTCGAACCAGAACACATTTTGCTCGGCGAGGAATCTTCCGAGCGCTCGGGCCTCGTCGAGACTGTAGCGCATCGAGCCATCGCAGAGCAGATCACAATCGTTGCCGATCGCTCGCCGGACGGCGCTCACGGCCGGTCGATCGTAATCGTCGCCTCGTCCCAGTCGCATTTTCACCCGGCGAAAACCGCGACACACAAGCTGGGCGGCTTCGTCCGCCAACTGTGGAATGTCTTTCCACAAGAGCGCACTCGCATACGCAGGGCAATGCGGATTCTCCCCACCGAGAAGTTGCCAAACCGGTTTGCCCAGCGATTTGCCGCGCAAATCCCAGCAGGCGGTGTCAATCGCTCCCAGCGCCGACAGTGCCGCTCCTTTGCGGCCGTACCAGCGAGTAATGCGATACATGCGATCCCAAAGTCGTTCGACGTCGGTGGGATCTTGTCCCACGAGCAGCGGCGCCAGTTGATGCTGCACAATCAAATGCACCAGCGCCGGATGCGAATACGCAGACCCGATCCCAACCTGCCCGTTATCGCAATGGACGAGCACCAGTGACGTCAGCCGCCCCGTGCATTTGCCTCCGGCGTATGTGAAGCCGTCGGCATACTCAAACCGCAGGTTGATGGTTTCGAGGCGATCGATCTTCATGTGCGGACGGCGACGCGGGAAATCTGGACATCCAATGGACGCAGGTGTGAGTCACGGTATCCAGCGATGATCGAGAGTCAAGCGAGACCGACTCCAACAGCGTGGTTGCATTGGTGTGAATCCGGCTGTCCAGACTTCCGCCCCAACGGGGCGAGATTCGATAGCCCAGGGCGCAGCCCTGGGTTTCGTATTCCAACGAATATGCCAGCCCCAACGGGGCGGAATCCCGGCACTTCGACGGTCGTATCACGCCCCGTTGGGGCTTCACATTTCACATCCGATTTATTCCCAGGGCTGCGCCCTGGGCTATCGAATTTGTCCCCGGTGGGGCCAAAACCGGGATGCCACTTTCACTCTGTATTTCTCAAGCGATCGCTTGTCGCAAGTCTTCCGTCGGAGATAGGCTGCCGACATGAACCACTCGATCGCGCTGGGTTCGATCTTCATCGAATGCAACCACATTGGCGGTGTGCCCGCCGACCTGGACACTTTTCACCGCTCGGAACTTTTCCACGGCGATGAAGTTCTCAACCGCGACGCCGGAACTGTCGGCGGGATGCTGCACGTTCTGCGCGAGAACGGGACGCGCATTGTCCCCCTGCTGGTTGCCAGTGGCTGTCCGAGCGCACCCGTCACCAGCGACTGCTATCGGGTTCTGAAAACGGAACTTCTGGACCGTCTCGAACGGGCCTTGCCGGTGGATGGCGTTCTGCTCGCCCTGCACGGAGCGGCAGCAGTTGCAGAAGTCGGACACCTCGAAAGCGATCTGCTCCCGGCCGTGCGAGCGCTCGTTGGAAAGGACACGCCGATTGTTGCCACTCTGGATTTGCATGCGCATGTGACCGAGGCGATGGTGCGATCCGCCGATGCACTCCTCGCCTGGGAGACGTATCCGCACCGCGACGCATTCGAGACGGGACAGCGTGGTGCGCTGGCGCTGTTGGACATTCTGGAAGGGCGATTGCAACCGACGATGGCTCTGGCGAAAGTCCCGGTGTTGGTCAGCGGAGTGCTTGGTCACACCGGGGGAGCCGGGCCGTTTGCAGATGTCATGCGGTTTGCCAAATCTCTGGAGCAGCGTGACGACGTCTATTCGACGAGTGCGTTTCTCGTGCATCCGTACCTCGACCTGCCCGACATGGGCGGAGGCGGCGTGGTCATCACGCACGGCGACGCGGAGCTTTCAGAATCGCTGGCGACTGAAATCGCCCGGCTCTACTGGGACAATCGGTTCCGCCTCGAACCGCAAGTGTTCACGCCGGAAGAGGCCATTCGCCGCGGCCTCGCCATCGACGGCGGACCGGTGTTGCTCGTCGAAACAGCCGACTGTTGCGGCGGCGGTGCGGCCGGAGACAGTGTCGCTACATTGAAAGCGCTGCTCGACGCCCGCGTGAATCAAACGAGTCTGGTGCCACTCGTTGATCCCACGGCTGCCGCTATGTGTCACCGAGCCGGCGTCGGAGCGGAACTCGAATTGTCGCTGGGGCACGGGGTGGATTCAAAATGGGGCCAGCCGGTGGTTGTGCATGGCACAGTGCGGCGACTCAGCGACGGCCAGTTCATTTATCGCGGCGGCATCTGGAACGGGCAGGTTGGCAACATGGGTTTGTCGGCCTGCGTCCAGGTCGGAGCCATCCAGATTGCGCTCGCGTCCCACTCAACATACGAATGGTGCGGTGAGCAATTCGACGTCCTGGGAATGGGCGCCCGCACAGCGAAGTTCGTCGTGGCCAAAAACCCAATGAACTACGGCATGGCCTATGGCGAATTCTCGAAGGCCGCGTTCATCCTCGACACACCCGGCCCGACGCCTGCTACGCTGAGGGGCAAATCTTTTCACAACGTTCGCCGCCCGTACTTCCCCGCCGATCAAGATATTCCGGGACTGGTGCCATCCGCTTGCTCGAATGTGAATCGTGGCCAGAGTAGACCGGTCACACCGTGACCGGCGTGTCCGGGTCACAGAATGACCCGCCTACTTTTTCTTGGCCCGCAGGTCGTGCTCGGTCCGGATTCGTTTGAGCGTCGGATAGAACTGGACCCAGACTTTGTCGTCATCCGCGTGTGCCAAATGACAGTCGTAACAAGCCTTGTCGGGAAACGCCCTGGCCGCCGCTTGATCGAGTGCAAAATCGTAGTAGGCCCAGTCGGTTTTTGATCCGTCCGGGCGGGCGCTGTTTTTCACGGCGACGGCAATGCCCATTTGCTTGCCGGGGAATCTCCCTTCCGAAACGACGCTCTTCGGTGCGCCCGCTTCGGACTTGTAGACATCCAACACCAGCATCGTCTTCTCGGGGAACGTGCCGGTCTTCGCGTAGACCTCGTACGCCTCGGGGTTGATGTAGACATTGTGGAAGTTTCCGACGGGCTTTTCCGGCTTCTTGTCGGGAGCCGGCTCCGCTGCTCCGTCCTCACGATATTCGAGGCCGAGGTTGGCCCCCACGAAAACCCACGTGAGATAATCCGCCGGCAGTTTCAATTCTCCCTTGTCGTTGTACTGCGGCCCGCGCGCCGACTTCGCACTGGGTCTCGATCCCGTGGCGGAGACGTCGTCCGACTGCGACTTCGCTGCGTACCAGTCAAATGTCAGGCTGACCAGCGCCAACCACGCGAGTAACTTGAACCGAGGATTTGCGACTGTTCTGATCGTCATGGCGGTCATCTCGTGGGGTCTTGCTCAGGACAAAAATGATGGCAGCTTAGTGCGAGGGACAGCATACGTTGTCGAGTCGGGCTGTTCAAAGCAGCATGATGAGCGACTTTCCTCGCGAAATGACTGCAAATATTTCTGATCCGAAGTCGATTTGACATCAGAGACGATTGATCGGTACCATCGCCTTCCCCCACCGAACAAAGGCTGCTCTGGACGTGTTTCTGCTGACGAAAGGAATGCCTACGTGAAGCCATCGCATTTTGTTGCCGGTCTCGTACTCTTCGTCTTGGCGAGTGCCAATACAACTCGCCCCGCCCGGGGTGACGATTTGGAACAGCTCATCGCGAGGGAAAGTCAGGCGGCACGGGAAAAAGTCAAGCCGATGCCCGTCGTCAACGACTCAGTCTTCTTGCGACGCGTGTATGTCGACTTGATAGGAAGAATTCCCACCGATGCCGAGGTCCGCGAATTCGGCACGTGGTCGGCTGCCAGTCGACGAGAAAAACTGATCGACCAGCTTCTCACCGACGACCGTTTTGCAGACCGCTGGACGATTTTTTATGCGGACATGCTCCGGCTGCGATCGCAGGCGTCGGGCGGAGCGGCTCTCATTGCTTACGTCCACAACGCGGTGCAGTCCGGCCTGCCGTACGATGAATTGGTTCGGCGGTTGATCCAGACCAATGGGAAAGCGGGCCGAATTCCCGAGGCGGGATTCATTCTGGGTGATGACGCAGACCCGCTCGCCATGGCCAGCGTGACGTCACAGGTGTTCCTTGGCGTGCGGATTGGATGTGCCCAGTGTCATGACCATCCGTTTGACGTGTGGACGCGCCGTGACTTCTATGACATGGCCGCGTTCTACGGTAAGACGCGTCGCTACGAGAGCCAGCTCACCAAAGTTGTGTATGCCACCGAAACGGCTCAGACGAGCATCCTTTGGCCACCCGAAGGCGTGGGGCCAGCCAGCGAACGCAAACCAATCGCGGCTCGCTTTCCATTCGGTTTGCTGGAAACGAAAACCAAGCCGGGCTACGTGAAGCGGCTCGAAACGGTCCGGGCGGAAAAAATCGCAGCGGCTCGCGTGGTCGACAAGGGGCCGTCCGTTGCCGATCTGCTCGACAGCACATCGGAAAAGGTCTCGAAGGCCACCACTGGAAAACTGGCTGAAGAACTGGCCACCGCCGAAGCCAAGCGAGACATTCGCAAGATCGATGTCCAGGCGGGGCTGTACCAGCCGAGCGAACTGCGCGAGCAGTTGGCGAAATCTGTCACCGATCCCCGCAACCAGTATTTTTCACGGACGCTCGTGAACCGGGTCTGGAAGACACTCGTCGGTCGTGGGTTTGTTGAACCAGTCGACGATCTCCGCGACGACAATCCTCCCGCGCTCCCCAAGACACTCGACTACCTCGCCGAAGAGTTCGTCGCGAGCGACTACGATCTGCGAACTCTCGTGCGGTTGATTGTCACCAGCGACGCGTACCAGCGGGCGCATGCTCCTTCGGACATCGACGAACCGACGCGAGTCTTGATGGAGACCCAATTGCTTGCCACGCCGGTTCGCCGGATGCATGCCGAGTCGCTGTACGACAGCATCGTCACCGCCGGCCACCTGTTCGAACCAAAGCACAGCCCAGGCAAGAACGAGAAGACCGTTCGCACGATCGTTCGAGTCCCCAAGAATTCGACCAAGCCAGGGGCGTTGGCGGGTGCCCTCAATCTGGCTCCGCAAAAGGGGAAGGCCATGACGGCGATGGCTCGTGATGACGCGGCCGAACCATCGGAGGGGGGCTACGCGTTGGAGCAAGCCATCGAGTTGGATTTCAACTCGCTGCTCAAGGATCAGGGGGATGAAGAAGTGGCCCTCGACGAAATGAAAGCCATGTCGAAAGAAGAGATCGAAGCGCAACGGATGATGCAGCAGCGCATGGCTCGCAACTCGATGGAGTACGACGAAAAGGTGGTTGAGCGCATCGTCGATGACAACCCGGTGTTCAACACGTCTCTGCGAATGCAGTCCCCTGCGCCGGAAGGGCATTTCCTGCGAGTGTTCGGTCAACCGAATCGCTCGGACTTGGGCGACCTGCGAGACGACAGCGCGTCCATGCGCCAGGCGCTCATGATGCTCAACGGACGCATCACCCACGAAGCGGCTCGCGTGGGCGATCTCGAACCGATGTACCCCCTGCTCGCCGGCAAAACGGCCAACGTGGACAAGGCCGTGCAGCTTGCGTACGCGGAGATCCTGACGCGCTCACCCACGGCTCAAGAATTGTCCGAAGCGAAGCAAATTCTGACCGAAGCCCCCACGGTGTTCGACGGGATGGCCGACCTCCGCTGGGTCCTGATGAACTGCAACGAATTCCGATTCCTACCGTAAACCTGACCTGAACGCGGCAATCACAAAACCTGAAACGGAGAGTTTTCCATGGCAACCGGCTGTCTCGATTACCGTCTCTCTCGTCGTTCGATGTTGGCCGCGGGCGGCGCATCGCTCCTTGGCATGAGCGTTCGCAGTCTGCTCGCCGAAACTGGCAAGGATCACCCGGCCACGGCCGAGCACGTGATCCTGTTTTGGAATGGCGGCGGAATGTCGCACATCGACACGTGGGATCCCAAGCCGGGTCGTCCCACCGGCGGCGAACTCGCGGCGATCAAGACGAGTGCGCCGGGAATCCAGATCTCCGAGATATTCCCGACGCTTGCCGATCAAATGCACCATTGTGCGCTGATCCGGTCGATCGCCGGAACGCAGGGGGATCACGGTCGGGCGACGCATCACGTTCAGACCAGCTATCTGCCGTTTCCGAACCTCGTCTATCCCGGCATCGGCTCCGTCGTGTCTCACGAACTGCCGAACCTCGGCGAACTGCCCGCTTACATCAGTATCAGTGGTCAGGCTCCGCGGGCGGGGTATCTCGGCCAGAAATGCGAAGCGTATTTCGTTCCCAGTCCGGGTGACAAAGATCCGTACCTCGCCTTCCCGGAAGGGATCGCTGACGTTCGCGGCAACAAACGGCTCGAAGTGCTGGCCAAGTTCAACCAGCGATTCACCGGCACGAGCACCGACGAACGCCTGCGTTCGACGCAGACATCGATCAACGAAGCAGTCGAATTGATGCGCAGCCCGGCGTTGGAAGCGTTCGAGTTCGGCAAGGTGTCCGCGAAGACTCTTGGCCGCTACGGAAACACGCCATTCGGACGCGGCGCACTGCTGGCCAAGCGGCTGGTCGAAAAGGGCGTCCGGTTTGTGCAAATCAACCGCGGCGGGTTCGACACGCATCGCGGCAACTTCCCGGCAATGCAGGATCACGGCGAAGTGATGGATCCGGCTTTGGCGTCGCTCGTCAGCGACCTGGCCGAGACCGGCCTGCTGAAAAAGACGCTAATCGTCATGCTGAGCGAATTCGGACGCACGCCGAAGATCAACAAGGACGCAGGCCGCGACCACTGGGCTTCGGTATTCAGTTGCTTTATCGCGGGCGGCGGCATCAAGGGAGGCACGGTCATTGGTTCGTCGGATGAAGACGGTGCCAACCCGCAGGATCGCCCTGTGAAGGTGCAGGACATTCACGCCACCATCTGCCATGCGCTGGGCATCAATCCGAACAAGGAAGTGATGACTCCGCTGGCACGCCCGATGAAGTTGGTCGACAAGGGCGAAGCGGTCATGGAACTGTTCGCTTGAGTCGCTGCCTGAATTGAAACGACAACGGCCAGTGCGGCGGTCCCTGCTTACCGATTCGCACTGGCCGTTTTGATGTCGCTCGCGAGTGTCGCCCGACACGGCGAACGACAGAGAACTGATTGCTTGATGGCGGCAGCCAGTCGTCTGTGCGACAATTGGCCCGCGGTCGATTGCCCCGCCAGCGTGCCAATTGGCGGGAAAATGGTTGCACGCTCTCCCCCACCCTATTTAGTCTGGTACGGCTTTCGGAGCCGCTGTTGGCTCTGCCTCCTGCCACGCTTCGCCGTCCGTTTGGAAGGTATTCTCGCCATGCGCCAGGCCTGCTCTTTGTTCGCGCTCCTTGTTGCTACGAGTTCGGTCTTTGCTCAAGCGCCGACGGCTTCCGAGGAAACTTCCGGCACCGCCGTGCGTGGCTCGATCGTGGAAGATCGCACAGCCAAGAAGCTGCTGGAAGCCGGCGACGCGCGTTTGGACGCCAGTGAGGCGACCAAGGCGGTTGAGATTTGGAAGTCGGTCATCGAGCGCTATCCGCGCAGCCGCTATCGCTTCGATGCGCACCTGCGGCTCGGCAATTACTTCCTCGAAAAAGAACGAGTCTACGATCGCGCACGCATCCATTTCGAAGCTGCCGCGAGCGAGGAGAATTCCAGCGAGCCACAGCGGGCAGAGGGGACGCTCAAGCTGGGTATCTGCTTTTACCACGTCCGCAACTTCGGCAAGTCGTTTCAGGTGATGCGCGACGTCATCGAAAAATTCCCGGTCAGCCCGCAGGTCAATGAAGCGTACTACTACATCGGCCTCGGCCACTTTCAACTGGGTCACTACAGTCGTGCGATTCAGGCGCTCGAGAAAGTTGGGACAACGCTGTCCGACGAGACGGGTCAGGGTGAGAAACTGGAGGCGGGCAAGCGGCTGTTCGTCCGCATCGAAGACGCCGATCTGGCTGTTTTGGAGCCGAACCAGGCGGTCAAGGTCACATGCCGAGCCACCAGCGGTGACGAAGAGACCGTCGAGTGTTTCCCCGTCGGACGAAGTGTCCGGCTGGTGTTCGGTTCGATTCCCACCCGTCTCGGCAAGCCGGTGCCGAATAACGGCATCATCGAGATTCACGGTGGCGACAAGGTCATCGTCACGTACACCGACGAGCACACGGCCGACAAAAAACTGAAGGTGCAACTGATCAAAGAAGTCACCGTCGTGGGGACCGCGCTGGTCACGCTCACCGATGGCGCGTTTTCGGAAACGGTCAACGGCGTGGTTCTCGGCAAGGGAGTGAATCTGCGTGTCATCGATGCCGACAAGGATGTCTCCGACGCGGCCGATCGTCTGGAAGCCGTCGTGCAGGTGTATCGATTGAAGTCCGATGAAGAATTGGAAGCGGACGCCATCGCCAAAGCCAAGGTCGCAGGTGAACCAGAAAAACCAGCCGCGATAAAAAAGTCCGGCGATGCTCCAGCGGTTGCGGAAGCGCCCGAGATCGATCGCTGGAAACTCGTGGACACGGTGCGTGTCGCACTCACGGAAACAAAGGTCCAGTCCGTCGGCGGCGATCGACCGTCCGCAGTCAAGTCAGCGGGTGCGGCATCGCCATCGCCGACGGGCGAAGCACCGACCAAAGCGGCAGCGACCGCGCCGGTCGATCCGAAGTCTGCGGAACAGTCCGGGCAACCGGCAGACGACGGCACGATTCACACGGGCGTATTTCAGGCGACCGTACCGTTGGTGAAGACCGACCAAATCGTCACGACTGATGACATTCTGCAAGCCCTGCCGTCGGATGAAGTGCGGCTCGTCTATCTGGACGAGGTGCGGATGCGCGAGGGGACGCGGCAGGTTCAGGCTGTGGCTCGTTGTCTGGAAGGGAACATCGGGGGCGTGCGTGTGACGAAGGCGGAAATCTCCGACCAGGAACTGAAGATTCAAACTCAACTGCGAACCGCCGACGCGCTCACACAGATCGGCAACCGGTACAAAGAATTCGGACTGCTCGCCAAGGCGAACGAAAAGTACGGTCAGGCGCTCGCCGTTTGCGAAGACGTGGCCGACGAAGCGCGGCGGCTCCGGGGCAGCCTGCTCGAACAACTTTACGTGCAGTTGTCGAGCATCTACTTCGCGATGGACAAGCTGGACTTGGCGTCCGCGATGTGCCAGCGGTTGCAGAGCGAGTTTCCCAACAGCGGCTTTGTGGACGACGCGCTGCTGCGACTGGCCGAAGTGGCGAAGAAGCAAGGCGAGTTCCAACGGGCGATCGGCGTCTATTCGCGACTGGTCAGCATGCCGAACAGCCAACTCCGCGGCGAAGCCCAATTTGGAGTCGCCGAGTGCTACGAGGCGCTGGCTGCGAAGGCAATGGGCGAAGCGGCGGCTCAACTCCGCGATCGGGCGTTCCAGGAATTCAAGCGGGTGTACGACCAGTTCCCCGAGAGCGGCCGGGTGGGCGAAGCCGTCGCGAAAATGGCAAACTATTACTACATCCAGAAAGATTACGCGCGGGCCATCGACACGTTTGAAACCGTGCTCAACAATCATCCCGATGCGAAGTTCCTCGACGTGATTCTGTTCAACTACGGCCGCTGCCTGTTTCGCATGGATCGCAAGGCCGATGCCCAGCGTCGATTCGAACAATTGATCAGCGAGTTCCCCGAAAGTGCGTTGGCAGCCGACGCGAAGAAGATTTCCGAAGCCCTGGCCAAGTCGGGCAATTGACAACACTAACCCGAAGCGTAAGCGAGGGAGCCCGCTCCGTCCCTCGCTTACGCTTCGGGTTGGTGTCCGCCGAACATCCTTCCTCAAAAATCCAATCCCCACCGAGTGCGAACCATGAAACGATCACTGTTCCTGCTGATCGGACTCGTCACTTTTTCCCGGATGCCGCTGTCGGCTCAGGAATCGCCCGCGACCGATGAAGTCGGTCGGCAGGCGGCTGTGCTGGAAGCCGAACTGGGCAAGTACAAGGATTCGACGCCCGAGGCTGCCGAGGCGATGGCGAAGCTCGTCGACTTGTACCACCGCGATGGTCGTCTGTTCGGGTTGGTCCGCATGGGGCAACAGTTCATCGCCGCGCAGCCGACCGATCCACGCCACAAGCCGATCATGCTCAAACTGATCGACGGGCAGGAAGCACTCTCGCGCAACAAAGACCTCGCCACCACGATTCGTCAATTCCTCACTCGTTATCCGGACGCTCCGGAATGCGCGGCGCTCGAAGTCCGACTGGCTGACGCATTTCAGCAGCTTGAAGATCGGTTGCGTGCGGCCGAAGCGTGCCGGGCCGTGTGGCGGCGACAAAGTGCCACGGAAATTGGTCGCCGTTACGGCGCGATGGCCATCCCGCTGTTCAATGCCTTGAACACCGCTGAGTCAATCACGCAGGCGGCTCAACTCGGTGAAGAGATGATGGACAAGCTTCCGCCGGGTGAATACGCAAGGCAGATCGCGGCGCAAGCGTTCCTCGACTATCGCCGGATGGGACAGTGGGCCAAGAGCACGGCGGTCGGGGTCAAGATTTTGCAAAAGGGACTCGGCGGCGATCCCGAATCGCAGCGGCAATTGCACCTGTGGCTCTCGGAAAACCACGCCAACCTCGGACAGCAGGCTAACGCCGCGCAAAGCCTGGCACAGGCGCGTGCTCTCCGCGACGACCAGTACGTGCATTACTACTTGATCTACCGGCTCTACCACGCCGCAGCCAAGCCGAATGAACTCGAAGCGCTGGTGAACCAGTACGTGCAGAAGTATCCGCTGCGGCCGGATCGGTTTCATGGCGTGAGCTACCTCGCCATTTCGTGCATCAACAATGGAGAGAAGCCACGTGGCGTGGGACTGCTGGCGACACTGCTGGCCGAAGACCCGGCGATGAACGGTAACGCGACGATATTCGTCCGCGAGAATGGCGTCGAGCCGCCCAAGCTGGCGGACAGCGAACAGAAACTCCTGGCGGCGATCGCGCAGAACAAGCCGGGCAATTACTACCTGCGCTACGTTCTGGCGTTCGATTTGTATCGGGACCGGCTGAAGGATTTGCCGAAGGCCAAGCAGACCCTGCGCGACTTGATCAGCAAGTCGCCGAGCGACGACGGTCACACGTCGGGCGCGGTGGACTGGCTGTTGTACAACAGTGCGGACGAAAACGAATTCCGCAGCGACCTGGCGTTCGTTCTGGCGGCCAGAAAGCAGCACCCGCATCTGCTCAGTCTGCGTGAAGCGGTGAAAAACTGGTGGACGAACGCACGTCAGAACAAGACCTACGCAGCCCATGCGGCGATCGCGGCCGAGGAATTGAAGAAGTCGAATGCCGACCCGGTCATCGTGGCGTGGACCGACCAGCGCAACAGCCAGTACGGACCGGGCGAAGCGATTCGGAATCAACTCCTGCTGCCCCCCGCGTTTGATGCGTTGAGCGAATCGGCCGCGCGCACTCTTTTGCAGACGCAGGCCGACTGGTTCCGTCACTACGCGCCCGGCAACAAGCGGGGCGAGATGGTGCGCGTCTACGCTCAGTATGCCAAGCGGTTCCCGCAGGACATTCAAGTGGCCGTGTGGTGGCTTGAAACTTCGACCGACTACGGCAAGCCGGAAGATTGCAAAGCGGCCGCCGCGCACCTGCTCAAGTTCCCGCCCGATCGGGCGTCGGCCGACATCTGGCGGCGATTGCTCATCGCGGCGGACAAGAACAGCAGCGATGCCGCGATGGCCCGCGCTACGTGGACCCTGATGCAGGCCGCCCAAACGGCGTTCGGCCGCGAGCCGTCGTATGCCAGCGGAATTGGTGACCTGCTGCTCAAGATGGGTCTCGAAAAGGAAGCGGTCGAACATTGGACGACGTATCTCAGCGTGAACCGGCAGTACGTTGAGACGCGAGAATGCGCGGTGCGGCTGCTGGCGCGAATCAAGGAGCCATCGCAGCGGCTGGCGTTTGTTCAAGAACTCGCCAAGCACGACACCGATTTTCACGGTCGCTACGCGCAGTGGCTGGCCGACGAATATTTGAAAGCGAACGATCTGGCCAACTTCGAACGAGTGCTCAAAGAGGCGCGGGTCCGTCAGAACGAACGACCGCTGCGATCTGGCGATTTCGACATCTGGCAACTCGGTCAATGGCTGGATGCGGTCCGCGCCAACATGGAAATGAAACCGGACGTCAAGACGCGCATCCTCACGGCGATTCGTGATTTCCAAATCCAGCCGGCATCGGCAGCTTCCAGTCTGGTTCTGTTGGACGCCGTGCCCGTCGATCCCGCCGCCAAATTGCAGCGGCTGCTCGAACTGCAACGGATGACTCGGATCGTCGGGAACGAATGGTGGGACTGGGATCGTCTGACTCCGTTCGCACAGAGCGCGGTCGGTCGCAAGGATTACGTTTCGGCGGCCGTACTGGCGACCGGGATGATCGCCAACATTCCGAACGTGGACGAACCGCGCAAGAAAATTGTACGCGATCTCGTCACGCAATCGCTGTCGCGGATGGGAGGCGTCGGACTGACAATCGACGACTCCAGCCCGTTGGCTCCGCTGTTGCAAGCGGCGATGTACTATCGACTGGGAGACGAGCGGCTGGCTTTCGACGGATATCTGGCGAACAAGCCGTTGTTCAACGCCAATCGAGACCAGTTGCCGCCCGATCTGCTGATGTTTGTGTGCGATCGGTTGATCGCCGCCGGCAGCGACGCCGACCACGATTACGTCGAGGAAGTGCTGCGCGGCTGGCTCGTGAAGTTCAGCGAATCGCCGCAGCACGAAGACCTGACGAAGGCGCGCATGCAGCTTCTGCTGGCCAAGAATTTCTCGAAAGCCCGGCGGTACGACGTGGCTCGCGCTGAATACACGACCGTCGTCAACCGATATGCGAACACGGCGCAGGCCATCGAAGCGGAGTTTGGGATCGGCGAGACGTTTCTCGCGCAGAAAGTTTACGATCAGGCGGAACAGGTGTTCGAACGGCTGGCTCGCAATGCCGAGATCGATGTCGTCGTGCGGGCCGAGTTCCTGCGCGGCGTGCTCGCGTTCCGTCGCGGTGACCGCGACGAGGCCCGCGACATTCTCCGCAGCGTGCTCGAACGTGTGCCGAATGTCGAACTGGCCAATCAGGCGCTGTTCAATCTCTCCGAAGTCTACGGCGCCGAAGAACGGTACATCGATCAGCTCAACCTGCTGCGCACGGTGGGACGCCTCGGTCGCACCAGCAAGCGGCGGCATGTCCCCGGCACGCCGCTGTCGATCGTCGTTCACGATGGCGATTTGGGAATCAGCCGCGGCCACAACCGCATTCCGGTGCGCGTGACCACGATTCCCGGTGGCGATGCCGAAACGATTTATCTCGTCGGCTCCGGTGCCGGCAAGGGGCTGTTCCGCGCGGATTTGGAAACGCGGCTCGGTCAGGCGACGGCTGGTGATCACGTGCTGCAACTGACGGGCAAGGATGTCATCAAGTGCGATTACCCGGACGAGTTCAAGGCGGAGTTCAAGAACGTGCCGCTGTCCGATGTCGAAATCCGAGTGGCCGCTGACGCGAAGTTTGAAGTTGCCAGCAGCAAGATCGAAGACGTAAAGCAGGAGACGCTCAGTCAGGAATTGGAGCGGGAAACGAATCAGACGGGAGACAAGCGAGTCTCGCAGGTGCGACCGGCCAATCAGATCAAACCGGGCAATCCGATTTATCTCCGCGTGAAGGATGGCGACCGCGACTTGAGCGGCGACATCGACCAAGTCGTCGTGAAGCTGACGGCCGACAGCGGCGATCAGATTCAGGTGGCGCTGCAAGAGACCGGTCCGCACACGGGCATTTTCGAAGGGGTCGCCAAGACGGGCGACCTGCCCGCCGGGGCGCTTGCGAGCGACACGGCCATCGATCACAGTCCGCTGATGGCCATCGATCGCGATCCGAAAACGTTCTGGATGAGCGAGCCGGATGGCGCGACGCCGAAGTGGCTGACGGTCGACATGAAGGACCTGCTGGCGGTCGGCCGCGTGAAGATCGCCACGCCCGACGCTCAAAAGCACGCGCCGATTCGAGGCGATTTGCTGGGGAGTCAGGACGGGCAGTTCTGGTTCCGGATTGGCAGTCAGCCCGCGCGGGAACCAGCTCCGGATCTGGCGGCCGAATACGGTCCGATGACGCGGCGTGTGTACGGTGGCAACCACACCGACTTCACGACGTGGGAACAAGTCGTGGCGATGTCGAAAAACGCGAAGCCGATCGAACAGTCTCCGGCGGAGAATCTGCTGTGGCAGAGGCCGACCGAGAGTGAAGATGCCGCCAAGCCGTACACCGTTTTGTGGCAGGGCAAGTTGGTGCAGCCCAAGAGTGGAGCCGTGCGAATCGTCGTGCAGGGCGGCAAGACCGCACTGCTCGCCGACGGAGTGCTGGAGATGCCGGTCGGTCCGGGAGGCCGAAGTGTCGATCTGTGGCTGGAGGCAGGAACGCACAATCTGGCGATCTTTGCCGCGTCGGCCGCGGGCGCTCGGCCGGTGGAGGCGCAGTTGGCCCGAGCCAGCCTGACGTCGGAATTGATTTCCCTGCTGCCGTTCCGCGCGGCGGATTTCGATCTCACGAATCCGTCGGCGACGAAGGCTCCGGTCGCCGATGCCGAATCGGTCGCGGTGACAGTTCCCCTGTTGTTGAAGGATGCCAAGCTGACGAAGAAGACCGAACAGTTTGCAGTGCAGTCGGCGAACGGAGTCGACACCATCGGCTTCTGGCAATCGCCGGACGATTCGGTGCAGTGGGATTTTGAAGCACCGGTGGCGGGACCGTACGAGATTTGGATGGAGATGTCGCACGAAGGACCCGGGGGCCGGTTCCAAGTTCAGGTTGGGTCGAAGGTGGTCGAAGCGATGGTGCCAAACACGGGCGCCTGGGGAACGTACCGCCGCGTTCGCGTGGGGACGGTGCTCGTCGAACAGACAGGCAAGAATTCGCTGGCGATCAAGCCGCTGGAAATTGTCGGTGCGGCGGTGATGGGGCTGAAAGATGTGTCGCTCCGACCGACGACAGGGTCCAGCGTGATCCTCGACACGGCCGCATGGGAGTTCCGTTTCCCGAAACACGACCTGCGATTCGTCCGCTTCGTGTGCACCGAGTACCTCGGTGAAGCGCTGGCGATTGGCAACGTCGAAGTCAGTGGTCCGCAGGTTGGGAAGCTCTACATCCCCACGCAGGAAGACGTCCTGTCGCTGGCGGCGAACGACACGCTGGAAATCGCCGGCGGCGATAACGTGCTGGCATCGTACACCGACGAAGTGACGCTGAACGATCTGGCTGGCAGCCAACTGCTGAACGGCAAACTCCAGGCGACCTATTTCAACGCGGCCGTCCGGGCGATCGCTTACGACTTCGAGAAGGCGAATAATGGGTCGGTGTTCACGGTTCGCAAGGAACTCAAGCGGATCGATCCGGGCGATCGGATCGTGGTCGAGATCGTCGATTACGATGAGGACCGCACCGATCAGCGCGACACGATTCCGTTCCAGGTCGTCGTGAATGACGGCCAGCCGGTGGACTTTGTCGCCACCGAAACGGAAGTCAACACGGGTCTGTTCACCAAGGAAGTCGATACGTCGGCGAAGTCGGAAAAGGACAAGCTGACGGTGGCGCCGGGCGATCGGATTACCATCCGGTTCCTCGACACGCACAACACGTTTCCGGGTCACTCGGTGCCGCGCGAGGAACTCGTGTACGTCGCCCGACCCACGCCGGCCGTCGTGCGAGTTCTGGAAACCCGGGTGATCCCGCCGCCGAAGAACAGCAAGGCACCGTCGCAGATCGTGGTGTTGCCGAAAAAGGAAAAGGAACCGGCGACCAGCAGCGTCGCCTTTGAAGCGCCGTTCACTGTCGAGGTGATCGATCCGGACGCCGCCAAGGACAGCCGCAGCATGGTGCTGGTGATCCTCACCACAACCGACGGTTCGACCGTGGAAGTCGAATGCCATGTGTCGGCGAAGTTCTCCGACATCGTGGGCCAGACGGCCGATCGACTGGCGTTGGAAGAGGGGCGATTCGTTGGGCAGGTGATTCTGCAACTCGGTGGCAAGAACAGTCCCGCGATCGTTCCGCTCACGACCGAGATGCCGCGCGATCTTGTCGGCAAGGTGCGACTCGGTGAAAAAGCGACCGGCGACAATGCCAGTGCCAATCTGGTCACGCGTGTTCTCAACCTGACGGGCAAGGATGTCGTGACTGCGAAGTACAAGGACGAGCGTCACCCGCAGGGCAAACCCGACACGCTGTCGGCCAAGGGGCGCCTGGTCTCGAACGGTCACCTGATGGTGACGGATCGCGACTACGAGAAGGATGTCGCGCACCTGCACGTCGGCGAACGGCTGTACCTCAAGGTGACCGACCCCGATCTCAACACGTCCGACGCTCGTGACTTCGCGACGGTCGAGATCACGACTCAACTGGGCGAGAAGGAGACGGTCAAGCTGGAGGAAACGCTGGCACACAGCGGCGTGTTCACCGGTTCGCTGCAACTCAAGGCGGTCGACAAGCCGACCCCGGAAAACCTCGAACCGGCCGACCCGGTGATCGAAAGTTATTTCGGCGATCAACTGACCGTTCGCTTTGTCGATCCAACGGCGAGCACCGAAACGGGGACGCTGGAGCAGACGATCGAACTGCCCGTCGTGGTCGGCACCGATGGTTTGGTGGCCGCGTTCAGCAAGACGTTCCACGACGAATCGCTGGCTGTCGAAACCAAGTTCCGGATCGCCGAAAGCTATTTTGAACTGTTCAAGAGCCACAAAACTCTCGGACGCGAAGACGAAAAGAAAATTGATCTCGAAGCCGGCCGGCGAGTCCTCCGCGAAGTGCTGGAAGACTACCCCGATCCCAAGTACGCGCCGCGAATCGCCTACCTGCATGGCCAGTTCGCACAGGAGCTGGATCAATGGGACGAAGCGATCAAATCGTACGACCTGATCCTGCGGCAGTACGCCGATCACTCGCTCGCGCCCGACGCGCAGTACAAATTGGCGCAGTGCTACGAACAGGCTGGTGATTTCGACCAGGCGCTGGAGGCGTACGTTACGCTGGCGGCCACGCATCCCAAGAGTCCGCTCATCCCGAATGTGATGATCCGCATCTCGGATTACTTCTACAAAAACGAGAAGTACGACGTGGCGGCGCAGGTCGGCGAAAAATTCCTCGCTCGGTTCGAGACCCATTCCAACGCACCGCGGATGGCGTTCCGCGTGGGGCAGTGTTACTACAAAGCCAAGAAGTATCAGACCGCCGGCAAGTCGTTTGACAAGTTCAGCGAAGTGTTCCCGAAGGACACGCTGAGCGCCGATGCATTCTTCTGGGCTGGCGAGAGTTACCGCATGGGGGGGAACAATCGTCAGGCGTTCATCAGCTACAACAACTGCCGCTGGAAGCATCCCGACAGCGAAGGCGCCAAGTACGCCCGCGGACGCCTCGCCCTGCCGGAAATGTTGCAGCAGTTCGAAGCCGAGGCGAACAGCGTGGATGACAAGTGAGTCCGGCGATGAGCGGCAAGAGTTCGGAGATCTTGCGACCGTCATTACTCCGAAGGAGTTGCGTCTCATAGCCCGCGGTTGCGAGCGGAGCGAGCTACCCCGGGAGCAGAGGGAACAATAACCAGAACCCCAACGGGGTTCCGTCATTTGAAATGTCCGAATGCCGCAACCCCTTCGGGGTAGATTTCACGGTTGTTCCTTTTCCCAGGGTAGGCCGCTTCGCGGCCAACCCTGGCTTTGAGACGAAACCCCTTCGGGGTACGAGCCACTACGAAACCACCATAATTGCAACGACTGAGTCAACAAGAAACACCGAGAGACCAATCTGATGTGGTTCATCCTTTCAATCGCTCTGCTCGGTCAGGCCGGAACATCGGCGTCGGACGCGCCTGCCGCATCCAAGTCCGCATCCGCAGCGGATACGGATGCTAAGCCCACCGATGGCAATTCGAAAACCACGGCGGCGACCGGTGATGCCGCGCCGAAGGCGACGGTCGCCGAACCCAAGGCCGCGGGCGACGCGGCTCCGAACACCGCCGCATCTGGAAAGTCCGGCGGATGGCTCGGTGACATGATGCACTCCGGTGCGCTGGGTTACATGATCGACGGCGGGATCTTCATGTGGCCGCTGCTGGTGCTGGGAGTGCTGGCGCTGGGAGTCATCATCGAACGCTTTCGCGCGCTGATGATGCTGAACACGCGCGCCGAGGTCCTGCGGAGCAAGGTCCGCGAACTGCTGGAAGCGGATCGTGTCGAGGAAGCGCTCAGTCTGTGCGATCGCGAACAGGGGCCCGTGCCGGCGATTCTGGCGGCGGGGCTGCGGAAATATCTCGTGGCTCGCCGACTGGGTTACGATGCGGCGAAGATCGAAGAGCAGGTGGTCAAGGGAATGGATGATTACTCCATTCACATTGTCGCTGCGATGGAGCGTCACCTGCCGGTGCTGGCGACGGTTTCCAGTGCCGCGCCGATGATTGGATTCTTGGGAACCGTGCAGGGGATGGTGCAATCGTTCGACGACATCGTCGCCAAGATGGGTGAGATGAACATCGTGCAGGCCGCGGCCGCGGGTATCAAGGTCTCGCTGCTGACGACGGTGCTCGGTTTGGTCGTCGGCATCCCGGCGTTTATCGCGTTCAATTATTTCACCAGCATCATCAATCAGTTTGTGCTCGACGTGGAAGAATCCGCGTCGGAACTGATCGAAGCTGTCACGATGCAACTGGCGTTCGCCGGGAAAAGCGATCAGCCTGACCCGGCCCCCGCCCCGACCGCGAAGGACGCTTGATCCGCCATGCTTCGCGACGGTCGCCTCAACAAATTGCTGGTGGAACCCGCCGCCGTGGCGACGGGGGATATCGCGTTCAATCTGATCATTTTCTTCCTCGTGTGTGCATCGGTTCAGCCGGACAGCGGCAAGCGGCAGGATCTTCCGCGCAGCGAGCCGACCAAACAGCAGGAGGAGAAGACTCAGAACATTGAACTGGCGCTGTCGCGGACAAAGCAGGTCGTCAGCGTCAACGGCGACCCGGTGAAGATCGACGAGTTGCCGGCGCGATTGCGCCGGTTGCTGGAAGGCAAGCGCCGTCCGGAGGATCGTGTGGTTGTTGTGAAGAGCAAACCGGACGTCCCCTACGATCACTGGATCGCGGTGACAACGCTGGTTCAGGATTTGGGCGCGAGCATCACGATCCAGCGGGAAGAAGAGCGGACAGTGACGGTCGGTGATTGAGTAGCCCTGTCGCTCCCCGACAGGAAAGCAAAA
>JACRIH010000058.1 GCA_016235885.1 Planctomycetales bacterium
AAGCAGCGTCTCTTTCAACATGTCCAACCCCGCGCCGGTCTGCGACGACACGGGGATGATGGGGCAGCCTTCGAGAAATGTGCCCTGCACCCGTTCTTCGATCTCGGCCTGCACCAGTTCGACAAAGTCCGGTGCGACGAGGTCGATTTTTGTGATCGCGACGACGCCGGTTGCGATCCCCAGCAAGTCCATGATTTCGAGGTGTTCGAGCGTCTGCGGCATCACGCTGTCATCGGCCGCGACGACCAGCAGTGCCAGGTCCACACCGGTCGCTCCCGCGACCATGTTCTTCACGAACCGCTCGTGACCCGGCACATCGACGACACCAAACTGAAACCGCTGCCCACCCCGTTCGGCCTCCCAGTGTGCGAAGCCAAGGTCGATCGAAATGCCACGCGCCTTCTCTTCCGGCAGTCGATCGGTGTTGATGCCGGTGAGCCGACCGACAAGGCTCGTCTTCCCGTGATCAATATGCCCGGCCGTGCCAATGATGACGTGCTTGATTTCGGTGGGCATGTCGGCCTGCGCGGATCTACGTAGCCATCACGCTCCGCGTGATGAGCCGAATGATGATTGAGCGTCGCGTGGCCACTCGGCTCGTCACGCGGAGCGTGACGGCTACATACAGTTGCATCTACAGCTTCGGCAGCGCTGGCGGTTTCGGGGGCGGCTCGGGCTTCTTCGGTGGCGTTTTCTTTTGCATCTCCGGAGCGAAGCGAGCCGTTTTTGCCGCGGCGGCCGCGGCCATCTCACGCGGAGTGGGAGGCTGAATGAACCGTTGTTGCACTTTCATGCCGAGCGGATACATGAGTTCGCGAGAGGCGAGCAATGCCCACGGCGTGCCAGGGGCTTCGTTCACACAGCGTTTCAGCAGCCGGTCGGACTCGCTGGCAAGTTTCTTCATCGACGCTCCCGAACCGAGCTGCGTATCCGGCTGGAAAATCCAGTGGTTGGACTTCGTCGCCACGTCACCGGTGCCGAGCAGCTTGAGCTGAGCGCAGGCATAGTTGTACTCGAACGCCCGCACCTTGATGGCCAGCAACCGGCCGTAGGTCAGGTTGTACGCCGCTTTCCAGCGCAACGACGTTTCCTTCTGGTACTCCTCTTCCAGCTTGCCTCCCATCGAGAACGGCTGGAGGATCGTGTCCACCATCAGCGTGGTCTCGGCGGCGGATTTTTGCGAGTCGTTGATCCTGGGCAGGTAGTTGGTCGGTGTCACGCGAAGGTCGAGGTCCGGCGTCCCCTGGGCTTTATACCGCAGGCTGAGCGACGCCGCTTGAACCACAGCTCGCCGCAACGGATGCTTGTTGAGGTCGCGTTCGTAATCCTCGAACTTTCCAAACCGGTAGTCCGGTTCGAATGGACGCATGGCATCCATGGGGAAGATTCCCAGAGGCGACAGCGCCGCGGTGGTCGTCATGTTCGAGAGGAAGTACACACCGCCGGTCTCTTTCACCAATCGCGACAGCGCGTACGGGCCGATCCCGGCTGACAGGTTGTCGTACTGCGGCCCGTTAAACCAGAACGGAAGCGAGACGTATTCCATCATTGGCGTCTCGGGTCCCATCTCGACCGGAAGCTGATACGTCTTGCCATCCTCTGGCGCCACGTAGGGGACGAATCCCTGCTTGCGACCGAACAACGCAGCCGGGCCAACACAGTAGACCTTCGCACCGTTCTTCTTGCTGGCCGCGATGGACGTTTCCAAATGCTGCGAGAAGTCGCTGCCGGCTTCATCGGTCACGACCATTACCAAGATCGACCGGCCGAATTGTGTGCGGTATTTCGACCATCGCTTGACCACCTGCTCGACCGCACCGAAGACATTCTCAACCCCCGCCGGGTCCGTCGGCACCTTCTCAAACGCTTCGAGCACCTGCTTGGGCTGGTCGGTTGGTTCGGTGGTCAGGAAGTCCAGCTTTTCGCCAAACGTCACCACGCCCGTCAGCAGTCCCTTTTCGCTCCGAGGAATCAATTCCCCGGCGTCCTGCAACAGGCCGAGTTCACCGTAGACCCGGTTCAATCGTCGAGCGATCGCCTTTCGTTGTGGTTCGACACTGACGGACGCATCGAGCAACCAGACCACGAGCACTTTGCGTTCTTGAAGATGCGACGCGATCTCCCACGTGATGCGGTCGAGCGCCGATTCAATCTGCACGACTTCCTCGCCCGAGCGTCCCTTGAGGTTCACGCGGTCGTCCAATTCCTCGCCTTCAGACACGTCGTAGATTTCGGCGGGACGAAACTGCGGGAGGGGAACATCGATGAGCGGCGGTGGGACCGGTGCGGACTTGGGGGTGGAGACGGCCTGACTCGATCCGATGCTGCGAGCGTTGACAACCTTTCGGACTTCAAACTCCTCGTCGCGCGGATTGGCGAGTTCGTATTCGAGGATTTGCTCCGGTTCTTCGATGGGATCGACGGGGGTGAACCGCGTTTCCACCGGCGCGACGGGCGTCAAGTCGCGGCTGGCGAGGGTGATCGACGCGCAGGTCGCGATTAGCCAAAGATGCAACACGACGCTGATGGCCGTTCCAGAAAAGCTGCCGATCGCGGCGACCGGGGCCTTCGCATCGGGGGAGTTTTCACCGGAGGTCCGCTGTGGTTGTCCTGCGTACATGGAGGTGACCGTCTCTGTACTCTCGTCAATTGGCATGACGTGCCTCCGTTGAGGAATCGGCTCGCTGGGCCAAACCTTGGTTGACCTGCGTTGGTTCTCAGTCTATCAAACACCACAACCGAGGGCAAAGTCCGGTCGCCCAAGCCGGTTTTCGCGGCAATACAAGCATACCTCACACACGGCAGGCTCCATGACGGATGGCTTCCTCGGCTACAAATCGTCGTTCATGCTGGACGTGGTGGCGCTGTCTTTGGTGCTGGTCGTGCCGTTGCTGGTTTGGAGCCTGTACCTCGTCAAGGTGATGCGAAGGTACGGTGCCCATCGCCGACTGCAAACGCTGCTGGGATTGGTGTTGCTGGTCGCCGTGTCGGCATTCGAGATCGACATGCGGATGCAGGGAGGAATCGACGGCATTCTTGCCAAACGCCCGGTGCCGTTGACGTCGGACCAGCGGAGTTTTTTCAACGGATTGTTGGCGGTGCATCTGGTCTTCGCTGTCTCGACGGTTCTGCTGTGGGGGCTGACCCTGATCCTGGCTTGGAAGAGAACGCCACACCCACCCGCACCCTCACCGCACAGCCGGCTGCACAAGCGGCTTGGCTGGATGTCGGCGATCGACATCACGTTGACAGCGATCACGGGATTGATGGTGTACTATTTTGGCATCATCCGGTGAGCACTCGCGGTGTCGTAAGCCCAGCTTGTTCGGTGCCGCCCAGCTTTGCTGTCTGCTTCCGCATGTCAGCGATTCAGCGCGGCTTGCAGAACGTGCCGCAGAAAGACTCCGGGTGCTTCAGCCGGTTCAGTCGCATCCAGTCGGGTGGCCAGCGGCAAATCTGAGATCGTCGAGGTGGCCGACGAATCTCGTTGGCCTTCAAACCAGAGGATCAATGCCGGTTCGGGAGTCGCGACGGGCCATGAACTTCGTTGCTCCCACGCCGTCAAGACAACATCCGGAAACTCGGTTCTTGCTGCGACGATCAAAGACTCTCGTTGCGACGGACTCATGTCTCCTGCGATCGACACGTGCAACGGCCGCACGAGCAGCCGATCGCGTAGTGCCGAAACAGATAGTTGCTTGATCGGATGAACGATGTCCGGCGCAATCTCGACGAGCGGGTCGAGCACGAACCGGCGATACCAGCAGGCAGGATGTGGTACTTTCAGTCGCGGAGAGTCGATCACTTCCTGACCGTAAAGGATCAGATCGAGATCCAGCGTGCGCGGCCCCCAGTGGACAGTGCGGACGCGACCACACTCGTCTTCGACTCGTTGGCACAACGTGAGCAGTTCGTCTGCGGGCAGCGTGGTGTCGAGTTCCGCGACCGCGTTCAAAAATCGCTGCGGATCGACCGCTCCACGCTCTCCAACGGGTGCGGTTTCGATGAACCGACTGACACGCGAGATGCAAACCTCGCGGATGTTTGCCAACCTCCTCAGACAGCGATCAAACGTCGCAGCCACTTCACCCTGATTGCCTCCCAACGCCAGATAGCAACGGGGCATGGCAATCAAACTGCAATTGAGTTCGGTTTCCGTTGCAGGCTAACTTCCCAGTCCGGCATCCTGCATCGAGTCGCTGGAATTGTCATAAAGTCGCCCATTCCCAACTCCGGTGAATTGGATCGCAGAGTAGATGGCGAGCAGGAGCAGCGACAATATCAGCGCATATTCCACAGCGGTGGTTCCGTCGGTGCCCAGCAGAAACTTGCGGAGTTTTTGAATGGCCAACAAGGCAATCTCCTCGCGAATTCCAAGCTCGTGGTGCCGTCGAATGAGGGCTTGGCCCGCATTCATTCGTAACAACAGGCTAGCACGCGTTTCACGGCCTGTCAAAAACGAGGTGAGAGGATGGTCTGCCACTGAAACTGTTGGACTGTTCGTTTTCCCTACCCGGCTGTGGTGTCACACGGTTATACTGTGCCCTCGCAGTTTTTGACCGTCAGCAGGTTCCGGATGACTGTCGCCGGAGTTTGACCGGGTTAAAGAAAGTCACAGCGGACAGCGGTTCGCGAAGGAGAGGTATGCCCAAAGAAGAGGGAATAGAAATGGAAGGGGTGGTCATGAAAGCCCTGGCCAATACCCAATTCGTCGTGCATTTGGATGTGGGGCACGAAGTCATGGCCCATGTCTCGGGGCGCATGCGCAAGAACTTCATCCGTATCGTGCCGGGCGACCGGGTAAAGGTCGAGGTTTCGCCGTACGATACCAAGCGAGGCCGGATCGTGTTTCGGGAGCGTTAATCCGACGCAATCGATTCGCATCCGCTTCCCGTTTTCACGGAAGGAACTGCGTCGCCGTGCCGGATGTCGCTGCCGCCAGCCAAACGAATCTGCCGTTTGTTCAACTGTTCACTGACGGAGCCTGCCGCGGTAATCCCGGTCCCGGAGGATGGGCGTACATCTTGCGGCACCCTGCCAGCGGCAAAGAGATTGAAGCCTCCGGCGGCGAACCATTGAGTACGAACAACCGAATGGAGCTGCAGGCGGTCATCTCCGGTCTCGAAGCACTCAAGCGCCCGACCGAGGTTGAAGTCGTCACCGACAGCGTGTACGTCGCGGATGGGAGTCAGAAGTGGCTCCCCGGCTGGAAGGCCAATGATTGGCGTCGCCGTGAGGGGACGCAGTGGAAGCCGGTCAAAAACGTCGAGTACTGGCAGAAGCTCGACGATCTGCTGAGCCGTCATCAAGTGCGGTTCAAGACCATTCGTGGCCACGCTGGTCACGTCGAAAACGAACGGTGCGACGTGCTGGCCGTTGAGGCGGCCGAACAATTCCGGGCTGGCAGTTGAATTCCCTCCGGTTGGACTTTCTAATGTCACATCGTGTTGCTGTTGCGGTGCAGGCAGAGGTAATTTCCAAGCCCCGTCGCGACGGTGTATTCGTCGGTTTACAGTGTGTTTGTGTCAAGAAAGGGATCATTCCATGAAACTGGTTAAAAGTGCAAAGAATTGGGCGATGTTGGCGATGTTCGTCAGCTTGACCATGTGGTTCAGTGGTTGTGCGAAGGAAACGAACACTCCGGCGAAGCCTGCCGCGAACGGCAAGCCGCCCGTGAAGGCTCCGCAAGCAGGGTCGACCGGAGGCCCGGGGGCCGAAGTTCCTGAGCAGACCGAAGCGAACAAGGAACCGGCAGCCAAGTCCGACGACAAACCGGCTGAGGACAAGCCCGCCGAAGCCAAGCCGGATGAAAAGCCGGCGGAA
This sequence comes from Planctomycetales bacterium, assembly GCA_016235885.1. Lineage (GTDB taxonomy): Bacteria > Planctomycetota > Planctomycetia > Planctomycetales > Planctomycetaceae > JACRIH01. Next base: position 5,824 of record JACRIH010000058.1, read on the forward strand.
GAAAAGCCAGCGGAGAAGAAACCTGCTGACGAAAAGCCCGCTGATGAGAAGAAGCCCGAGTAGTGAATGCGACTTCAAACGAGAGAGCCGGCTCCCTACGGGGAGCCGGCTTTTTTGTTGGCACAACGGGTCAGTGTGGACTGTTCCGCAAGCGGCGGAGCCAGAGCGATTCATTCCGCCACGATCTGGAAACGTCAGATCACGCTCTGGATTTGGAGCTGTTCCGTTTCAGCCTCAGAAATGCCGAGCAGTTCGTGCAGGATTTGTCCGGTGTGTTCGCCCAGCAGTGGAGGCGGTCGCCGGGGTGGAGCGTCAGCCGCGGCGAACTTCAATGGCGATCCGACCAGCTTGATTTCGTCCGCGGTCGGATGCGACATTGGCCACACCATGTCGCGAGCAGCGACTTGCGGATCGGCGAACACGCGGTCCATCGTGTTCACTGGACCGGTGGGAACCTGCGCCTGCTCCAATGCGACCAGCCATTCGGCGACCGGCCGCTGCTGAAAAATGCTCCGCAGAACCGGTAACAATTCGTCGCGGTGTTGGACTCGCAGCGAGTTCGTGCTGAATCGCGGATCGGCGGCCAAGTCGGATCGGCCGATGACATCGCAGAACCGTTGGAATTGGGTGTCGTTCCCCACTGCCACAATGAGCGAACCATCTGCGGCCTGAAAGGCTTGGTACGGGACGATATTGGGGTGTGCCGTTCCGTGTCTCCGTGGGACTTCGCCCGACACCAGATAATTTGAACCGACGTTCGCCAGCCATGCGACGGTGCAGTCGTACAGTGAGATGTCAATCCGATCGCCACGACCAGTCCGCTCACGAGACAGCAGCGAGGCAAGAATCGCATTCGCGGCGAAGAGGCCGGCGGTGATGTCCGAGATCGCCACGCCCACCTTCATGGGCTGACCATCCGGTTCGCCGGTGATGCTCATCACGCCGGCGCGAGCCTGAATCATGATGTCGTACCCCGGCTCGTTCCGCAGCGGCCCCGTCTGGCCGAAACCGGTGATGCTGCAAAACACCAGTCGCGGATTGATTCGGGACAGAGCCTCGTATCCCAGTCCGATTTCGTCCAGCGTCCCGGGCAGGAAGTTTTCGACGACCACGTCGCTGTTGGTCGCCAGCGTTCGCACGATTTCCTGCCCACGTGGCGATTTCAGGTTGAGCGTCAGGCTGCGTTTGTTGCGATTGCAGCAGAGAAAGTACGCGCCCTGTCCCCCGATGAACGGTGGTCCCCACTGCCGCGTGTCGTCGCCGGATTGCGGCCGCTCAACTTTGACAACGTCGGCACCGAGGTCGCCAAGCAGCATCGTGCAGTACGGGCCAGCCAACACTCGCGACAGATCGAGCACGCGCACTTGTTCGAGAGGGAGCGACATTAGCCGGACACCTGACAGACCACGAATCATCGATCGCGGCTGATTGTAACCGCGAGTCGAACTGGTCAGAAGCGACGTTCGGCCGCTGCCGCAGTGGCATCTTCGATCCGGTTGACAATTCATGTCTGGTATCGATACTCACCGCAGTCGCTTCCGACCTTGATCCGGCTCAGCCGAGCGTCCGCATGTCGCGTTACATCGAATCGTACGAACAGGCGATTGAATTTCTGTACAACCGCATCAATTACGAGCGGGTGTCGGGGAGTTTGTACACGGCGGCGGACTTCAGGCTCGACCGGATGCGAGAACTGCTGCGGCGTCTGGGTGACCCGCAGGAAATGATTCCTGCCGTGCATATCGCAGGAACCAAGGGGAAGGGTTCGACGGCCGCGATGATCAACCGGATTGCGATGGCCGCCGGATACCGCACCGGGCTGTTCACGTCTCCACACCTGACCGCGTTCGAGGAGCGGATGTCGGTCAACGGCCAACTTCCCTCGCCGGGAAAAATTGTGGAACTGGTGAATGCGGTCAGCCAGCCTGTGGCCGAAATGGACAAGTCTTCAGGACGGCAGTGTCCCACATACTTTGAAATCGCCACGGCCATGGCGTGGTTGTACTTCGCCGATCAGCGAGCGGATTTGGCGGTCCTCGAAGTCGGACTGGGCGGACGGTTGGACGCGACGAACGTCTGCCAACCAGAGGTGACCGTGATCACGACCATCAGTCGCGACCACACGCGGCATCTCGGGAGCCGTTTGTCACAGATTGCCTGGGAGAAGGCGGGGATTGTCAAGCCGGGGATTCCTGTCGTTAGCGGTGTGACACAGCCGGAGCCGGCCGAATCCATCGCAAGCGTTTGCCGAGAATTGTCTGCGCCTCTCTGGCAATTGTCTCGTGATTTTTCCTACCACTATGCTCCGCCACATTTTGAAAACGATTCGACGGGTGAGCCGATCGGGACTCTGGAGGTTTCTGCCGGCAATCGGAAATGGCCCCGCTTGCCGATTGTGCTTCGAGGCGAGCATCAGGCTCACAATGCTGCCGTGGCCGTGATGGCGGTGGACCTGCTGCGGCAACGCGGGTGGGAAATTCCAGCATTGTCGTTTGCAGACGGCCTGCGTCAGGTCCGCTGGCCGGCTCGGATAGAAGTGGTGGCCACGCAGCCAACAGTGATCGTGGACGCGGCCCACAACTGGGCGGCCATCGCGGCACTGCTCAAAACGCTGAGCGACTTTCCTGTCCGACGGAAGGTGTTGGTTTTCGCCGCCACGCAGGACAAGGATGTCGGCGGAATGCTGCGCCAGCTTCTACCGATGTTCGATTCGGTGGTTGTGACGAACTACCTCAACAATCCGCGTGCTGTGGCTGCGGAGGAACTGTCGCGACACGCGGCTCAACTTACCGAGGCTCCGATTCACCTCACCCACGACCCCGTCTCGGCGTGGAAAATGGCACAGCGGCTGGCGTCTCCCGAAGATTTGATCTGCATCACAGGATCATTCTTCATTGCGGCCGAGATGCGGGATCTGATTCTGGATGCATCCGAGGGGGACGCCTCGCAGCTCCCGCCCCCGCCAAGGGATGACGTTGGTCAGCGGAGATAGTCGCTCACGGGCTATTTACCACCACCCTTTTTGGATTTCTTGTTTTTCGCGCCGGTCTCTTCGGCATGACCACCGCCACCACCGCCTGGTGGCATCATGCCACCCATCATGCCACCCATCATGGCACCTCGGGCGTCGATGGGGTTGGACTGCTTTTTCTTGGACTTTTTATCGCCACTCTTTCCACCGGCGGTACCACTCTTCTGTTTATTGATGAAAGCGTCGAGTCCACCACCATCCGCACCCGTTGCATCCTCTACCGGCTGATTCAAAAGATAATCGAACGCATCTCGTTCTCGTTTGACCCGGCCACTCACAGCCAACTCGGCGGGCTTGCTCGAACTCGCGTCAAAGGCGATCAATTCTCCAAACCGGTTGACGACGATTGCCTGGTCGGGGATGTTCAGTGTTGCCGACTTTGCGGTCGCCTTGACGTTGAAATTCAAGTCGGGATGGTCGGCGGGAACCAAGTTGACACCGGCGGAGCCGTAGCTGTCCACCAGCAGGTCATCTGAGTGGAACGGAACATCCTTCTGCTTCTTAAAGCTGGGCGCGGCAGGATTCAGCACCAGGGTTTCCGCCTTGCCACCAATGAACTGTCCGAGGGTGACTTTCAACTTTTCATTAAGGAACGTGCCCTCCTTTTGAGCCCACTGGAAGATGTTCCATTCGACTTCGTTTCTTGCACGAACGGTTTTCTTGACCACTTGCGAAAGGAAGTATTGAACATCGGTATCAATCGCCACCGGCGGAGACGGCTGGCTCCATTCGGTGAAGCGCGTCTCACCTTCAACGATGGAAGGTTTCTCGACCAGCTCGACCTCACGCTCGAAGTTCGGATTGCGAATGACGAGCTGCACTCGGTAACGGTACGCTTCGCCAGGTTCCACATCAAAATCCAAGTACCGAAACAGCAGGTAGCGGGGCATGACGTTGAGTTGCAATCGCTGACCAACCGCACCGCCCGGATCGCCCATCCGGTTCATGAGATCGGCCGCAGCCTGAGTGCCACCATGCCCCGACGCCGGGCCTTGATTCGCCATGGGATTGGGCATACCCGACGGGCTGGCCATGTTCATTGGATTGGGCATGCCAGACATTCCAGAACGGCCGGACATGCCGGACATCCCCGGCATGGCTCCCATGCCCCCCATGCCCGGCATGGCTCCCATTCCGGAACCTCTGGACGGTTGCAAGACACTTTGCCGAATGCCACGCATGTCGAGCTGAGCCTTGGCAAAACCACCGCCTCGAGTCTTAATCTTGTTGCCGTCCTCCTTAAACTTCTCGAGAACCGCCTCGTCGACTTTCGCTCTTGCCAATTGGTCCTCCACTTCGAGTTGAAATTTCTTCAACAGCGGGTGGTTGGCGAGACTAGGCCGCCATTCCATTTCGACGAGCGATGGCAAAGGCATCGTGAAAATCTGAGACGTGTAGTCCGCGTCGAGCACATCCAGAGCCAGACCATCTGATTGCATGAGCACTTCCATGGCCGATTCCAGAAGCAGTGGCTCCCATTTGGCATCGTCCCAAGGGTTTGGCCCGGCAATCGCTCGTTGCCGCTCGATGACGAAATCGGCAAATTCCAAATAGTCGACCGCCTGGTGATCGAAGTCGAGGTGCAACGCGTCCGCAAGTTTCTTGAGTTGCTTCTCGTAGGGGAAAACGCCGCGGACAGCAACAAATCGAATGCCACGGCCTTCCCCTACCGGCGTGGAAGACCCACCGAGTGACATGTCACCTGCGGCACCGTCAGCAGTGGGCCCTCCGGCCACGTCGTCGTGCCCCCTGCCCGGTCCCGCGGCAGTCCCACTCCCCGGAGTGCGAGGCTTCTTCTTGAATGCCATCTCCGCATCATCGTCTGGCTTCGAAGTCGGGGCAGTTGCATCTGCAGTACCTGTGGTGCTGGCCAACTCCGGCGAGGGAATCGATCCTGCGGGAGCCATTGCGAGGATCGCTCGTCCGGCATCGGCCCGCAAGTCGAGAACCAACTCCCATTGCGGCTCCTTGATCGGCTCGGATTTGCGATACACCGGATACGACATCGGGCCTCGCAGGGTGTAGCGCTGGACATCGAGAGGCGCCAGCAGTTCTTCCGATTTCTTGTAGTAATCCACGGGAGCATATTGGCTGCGGTGCGATTCCGGCCACTCGGTGCTCTCGATGCTGGTCTTGGTGGTCGACGCCAAGTCATTCAGTTCCTTGGGCGTGCGGGAGTAACCTCGCCAACGACCGAGAACCAAAATCAGCAGGCACAGGAACACCACGACACCCAATCCAATTTTCTCGCCGTGTTCGATGCCAATGCGCTTCAGTTCCGGACCGTTCAGTTTGGCAAGTAGATTCTTCATAACCGTACTCCTAGCCGCTGATGATGACTCTGTTCGATTCGGTGACTTTAGATCTGGCAAATCTACCGTTCGTCTGTCGACTTCTCTGCCTTCTCCACCGCTTTTTCCAATGGTTTTTCGTCAGCCGGTTTTGGTTTGGACGGCGTGCCTTCAGTCGCTTCCGCTGGAGGTGACGCACTGTCTTTCTTTGATTCGTCTGCGGGAGCAGCACCCGGCTTTGCCGGGTCGGGCGTTGATGACGCTTTGTCTTCGACGCCAGATGCACTCGGAGTCACGGCCGTGGCGGGAACTGCTTCCGGTTCACCAGGCGTTCCAACAAGCGGTCGAGATGCAGAAGCATCGGGGGACGATGGCGCGGGAGTTCCCGGTGAACCACCATCGGGAGTTGCTCCAGTAGACGGGGGTGTCGCAGGCGGCTTGTAGATAGTGAAGAATCCGCAAAATGCAACCTGCACCAAGAATGGATCGTCGAGAGCCGACATCGATCCGCCCGCTGCAACGCCGCCACCTTCACCGGGCATCGGCCCGGCCCCACCGGTGCGAACATTTGGAGCACCGAACCCTCCCCCTGCGGCAAATCCACCGGGAATTCCCGAGTACCCCGCCCCCGCCCCTGCACCGCCAATTCCGTCCGCAGCCGCCAGATCCTGCATGTGCATGTCAGCCTGCTGGACTCGCATGACTCGAATTGGCCACGGAGAATTCGACAATTCGACCAGCAAGTCCGGCAGCTTGCGGTGATCCATCGTCAGCGACATGTAGAACCCACGTATTTTGTACTTCGAATTTTCCTCAAGGTAGCGATTCTTGCCGCGTGCTCCCCCTCCTCCCCCACCACCATGACCCGATGCTGGACCTGCAGCTACACCACCTCCACCCGGTGGCATGGACCCCATTTGTCCCCCACCTCCGACGCCACCATCCGAATCGGAACCGAAATCCTCTGTGGGATCAAATTCAACATTTGTTGGTCCGCCTCCGCCTCCACCAGCTCCTCCCATCATCGATCCTCTTCCACCGTCGCCATGCCCACCGCCGGCACCTCCGCCCATGGCACCCATGCTTGGCATCATACCCAATGCTCCCGCACCACCAGGACCTGCTCCAGTGGCTGGCATGCCCCCCTGACCCACTGCCGTTCCACCACCAAGTCCGCTCGGACCGCGCGACTTGCCGCCGCGTAATTCGATCTTCAAGATTTGGCGTACTGGGGCTTCCAATTGCGTCTTGGCCTCTTCCCGTTCGTTGACCCTGGCGATTGCCGTCAGCAACGTCGAAAACAGCCACATGTCTTCCCGCGTCTCGATGATCTGCAACCGGGAGGGCGGAAAACTGGTGTAATCTTCGTGCGGAAGTCTATCAAACGGAAAGTTCACCAAACCCGTCCCCGTTGTTGGGTCGATCGGACTTGGAATCTGATGGACCTCCAGAATCAGGTTGTCATACAAGTTGCGGTAATAATCGATGTCCTTTTGGGTGATTTGTGATTCCGTTGGGATAGTTCCCGACTGCCAACTCAAACCCACGGGCCACGTCAGCAAGCTCTTCTGCGCTTCAAACAAAAACTGATGCGCCTGTTGAACTGCTGTTTCCTGTACCCCCATCTGCCTCTTGATTTGGCTTGTCCATTTATCATTGGGGTTCTCACCGCTGGCAGTCAGGCCAGTAAACGCACTGTTAACCTTGGTAATGCGATCACCGACTTGGGCCGAGATGGCCGACGTCGCCATCCACCACCCAACCAGCGGAACAATCAAAGCCACCGCAAGGAGCATCCAAAATTTGTAAACTAGGGCTGCCTTGAGCTTGTCCATGTTTGCACCTCGAAGAGTATTCTGACTTGTCTGCCAGCACCAACCGGATCCGTTATGACGAGAGATGAACCCACAGAGTTCCTGAAGACGAACTAATTCTAGGGTTTGAGCGGCGTACCAGGTGGCGCAGTGGGAGCGGCTGCCGGTTGGGCAGGAGCAACGCCAGTCGGGGGATTTGATAATGGTGGCGCGGCCTCTGCAACTGCACCACCTGCTGGAATTCCGGTACCAACAGGTACACCAGTCGCTGGAATACCTCCCGCAACCGCTCCCGGCTGAGTCGCGGGTTGCGGCGTACCCGCGGGAACGACCGGGCGCGTCCCGCGATCAGTTTCTTTCCACACAAACTCCAACACGAAGTCCGTTTGCGGAATCTGGATGCTTCCATCACCTTCCGGTTCGGTTGTCTCTTTCGCCGCACCAGGTGCGGTCTTCCCTCCCGGCTTCGGCATGGGAGTCTTGACGGCTGCTCCCGTGGGATTATTTCCGGGAACCGCTGACCCAGGAGGACGACTTCCAAACCCGGTTGAGACACCAGTTCCACCTGTTTTTATGGAGCCTGGTTTTCGCTTGGGATGGTACGTGACAACGATCTCCTTCGGTGAACTCACAACGACAGGATGCGAAATCCCAAGTTGTCGCACAGGAACCGGTTCGGGTGACCCTTGTTGTTGAACCGTCCATTGTTTGAGGTTCTCGATCAGCGTATTACGCACGTACCTGATCCCACTCATTTCTGTGACTCTCTTGCCTTGCTGATCTACCTCTTGGTGGAAGTGCCTCCCCTTGAGCGTGAACACGTAGCCGGCACCCGCTGGCATCCCAGCGGCGCCACTTGCCGGCGAACTTGGCGCAGGCTGTACCGCAGCCGCAGTTCCTGCAACGGTACCTTGGGCCGTCGCGACGCCGGGAGCCGCGATTCCAAGATCACTAATTCCTTGTTTCCCCATGTCTGAAAGGCTGGCATGCCACTTCGTAAGATCCGGGTAGTATTTTGCCGTGATGCTGTAGATTCGGATGCGATTCTTTTTCGTCGGATCGTCTTCGTCCATCTGATCGCCAACGTCACGAGGAAGGCATTCATTGATCGCTTTGTAGACCTCCAACCAATGATCTCGTTCTCCGGGGCTACTCAGCACCTGATCGCCATCCTTCCGGACCAGCGCGTATTTCGCAGCGACTCCATCGTACTCCGTCTTCATCGAGCTCTTCTTGGAATTCACCTCACCCGCACGCTTCTCCGCGTCACCGAACACTGTCTCATGCACCGTGCCCATCACGTGGCCATACCCGAGCGCCGATGTCGCCAGCGCGAACAGCAATGATGCCGCGGTCGCCACTGCCCACGGCTTCTTGCGGCGAATTGTCCGCGCCAGTTTGATCTCCGGCGGCAGCAGCGTGGTGTGAATTCGGCCCCGGTTCAACGCCTGCAGAGCCAATCCGTACGGCACAGCAAACGCCAGAATGTTGTCTTGGAACAGCGGTGCGTTCAGTACCGTGTCGCCCACCAGCGCCGAAAAGGATTCGAGTCGCTCGACCTCGTATTGCAGGTTCTGCTGCAAAAATTTCTGCAAACCCGCCAGCTTGAACCCGTTGCCGACACCAAGAATCTTCGTGATCTTGGCTTCGCGGTTCACGCTGGAAAAATAACCGATCGACCGCTGAATCTCAGCCACGTAGTCATTGAACACCGGTCGCAACGCTTGGAAGATCGCCTTCGGGTCCGGAGATTTCGTTGCGTTGCACTTGAGGTGCTCGGCCTTCGCGAACGTCAGCTTCATCTCTTTGGTGAGCGCTCGCGTGAAGTGGTTGCCACCCAGTGGGACGTTTCGAATCCAAATCTTCTTGCCATTCGTTACAACGAGAGTCGAATTGTCCGCACCCATGTCCAGGATGATGTAGTAGTCCGATCCCGCGTCATCATCTGAGAAATTGGCTCCCAGCAAGTCATAGCAATAGAAATTGTACAGGGCCAACGGGGCGATCTGGATCAGTTCGATCTCGACCTTCGACTTGGTGTACGGCGCCAAATGTTGCAGCACCTGCTCGCGTTTCATCGCGAACAGACCCACCTCGGCGTCCAACACGAAGCCCCCCTCAGCCAGTCCCGCCCCCAGACGCTGAAAGTCCCAGATCACATCTTCGAGCGCAAACGGGATCTGCTGCCGCGCTTCGTACTTTACGATCTCGTAGACCTTGCTCTCTTCGACCGGCGGAAGTTGTATGAACCGCGCGAGAGCCGTTTGCCCCGGCACACTGATCGCTACCAAGTCTCCGTGCAAATCATTCCGTGACAGAAACGTGGAGAGCGCTTGAGCGATCAACTCCTCGGGATTCGCATCGGGCTGACTGAGAATCTTTGGATGCGGGATGTAATCGAAGGCGACCGCCACGGCCTGTTGGGCCGCATCCGCGTACCGCACCTTCACCGCCTTGAGTCCCGCTTGACCAATGTCGATGCCCCACGCACTTCTTGGTTCAGCCATGACCACAGCCCTCTCAGAAATGAAGCTTGACCCTGCGGTAAACTATCACAGGATTTCCGGTTGAGTCAACCAAGGCCCCTCGTTCGACTGGGAACTCTTCGCCGCTCGATGCGGTTCTACGTCCAATTCAGAGTACTCCGCCTGCGACTGATTTCCTCAAGTCGCATGGAATGCCCTTCGACTTCGTCATCCACCCGCCCAAAACTGGTCGCTCGCAAGCCACCTGTGACAATCGTGCCGGAGATGCCACCCCGGCAGCAGTCGACCAATTTGCGAAGGCGTAAGACATGTCGCAGTCCAAAGACAACCCCTCCGCAACAAAAGTTCCGATCATTTTCGCCGTCCCGTTTTGAACCGATCGAGCGACTTCCCCGACGGCAACCCAACGCTTCGGAACTTTGCTCCGTCCCGCTATCATCACTCCCATGAAATACGACGACCTGCTGATGCTGATTCCCAGCCACAGTCTCGAAGATTTTCCGACCGAACTCAGCGAGACTGAAGCCCAGTCGCTGCTCAATTCTTGGGTGGTGACCTGGCATCCGGCTCTGCTGGCTCAGGCGCGCGTTGTGCCGCGCTGGCGGCGAGCCGACGAGCCACCGGAGGATCTCCACGGCAAGCTCGTGATGCTCCCCAGTTGTTGCGAAGGCTGGGTGCCGTGCGGTTGGGCTGACAAAGCCAGCCACGAAGGCGGAGTCATCGTGAAAGGACTCACCGACCGCGACGAATTGCTGGCCGCCGTTCTCGGCCCGCTCAATCTCGAACAGCCGGTCGATCCCGATCTCGCCGCCGATTTTCTCGCGCTCGGCTTCGTGTATCTCCAAATCGAATTGCTGACGCGGAAGATGCGGCACTTCACCGATTTCGACGAAGCCTACTTCCAGCGCGAAGCGGTCGCCGGTGCCGAAGCGGCGGTAAGCGGTGATGCCGAAGCTGCCCGCGAAAAACTCCGCCTGTGCTTCGAAGTTCTGCACACGGCCCGCGAACGGTTCTACCCGGTCGAATGCCATCTCATCGACCTGTGCCTGCTGATTCCCCGGCTGGCTGACGAACACCTGTCGAAAACGCTCCTCACTCTCAAGCCACTCAACGTCTTGGTGAACGGACGCGATCTCGACACCATCGCCGCCGAACATCCCGCCGAAATGTCCCTCCTGCGTGAAGCGGTCGAGCGCGGATCGGCCACGCTGATTGGTGGCGAACGACTCGAACTTCCGCTGCCGCTACTGCCGATTGGTTCGATTGTCTGGCAACTTCGCCGTGGGCGCGATGCGTATTCCAAGCACCTGCGCCAGCCCGCCCGCATCTGGGGCCGACGGCGTTTCGGTGTGTTCCCGCAGTTTCCGCAAATCCTCAAGCGGTTCGGCTTCGACGCGGCGATGCACGTCGTCCTCGACGATGGCATCTACCCCGATCACGAATACAGCAAGATTCGTTGGGAAGGCTGCGACGGTTCGACGGTCGAAGCGATCACGCGCATCCCGCTCGCCGCCGATACGGCCACCAGTTTCCTGCGATTTCCCACCCGCATGTCCGAATCGATGGACAACGATCAGATCGCCGCGATCGTGTTCGCGCGCTGGCCCGAAGTGAAGTCGCCGTTTTTCGACGACCTGCGCCGGATGCACAAATACGCCCCGGTCCTCGGCCGCTGGTCCACGCTGACCGATTTCTTTTCGCACACCGATTCGCCTCAGCGCACGAACTCCTACCGCCCGGCCGAATACCTGACGCCGTTCCTCTTCCAGTCCGTGGCCCGTCAGGAATCGAACCCGATCAGCCGGTACGCCGATCATTTCCTGCGCCGCCTCAAATTCGAAGCCGCCGCGTGGATGCGAGCCATGAACGCCGTGCTGCGCGGTCAACCGGTCGATCGTGAAACAATCCTTGAAAGCGTTGAGGGACCGGCAAATCGCACCCTCGCCGTCGAACACCTCGTCGAATCCGCCGCACCCGAAGCCGCCGAAGAGTGTCAGGAAACCGCCGCCGTCCAACAGGCCGATGACGCCGTGGCCAAGTTCACCGCCGAGGCTGCACGCGACCTGAGCCAACTTATCGTCCACGGTGTCAAGGATTCAAAGCCGGGATTCGTGATCGTCAACCCGCTCAGCTTCGGCCGCACGGTTGCCGTCGATTGGCCCGCCGATGCTGTGCCGCCGCAGATCGATCGCAGCGAAGGATCGAATACCTGGCTCCAGTGGGATGCACAGCGAAAATCGCTCGTCACGGACATCCCCGGCTCGGGGTTCGTGTGGTTGCCGGCCGATCTATCTGGCACTGCGAATCCGCGTCCGTCGCCGGTCCCGATGGCCGAACTCAATCTGCTCCGCAACGAATTCTTCGAGGTCCACCTGAGCGAAGAAACCGGCGGCATCCGCACGATCAAGGGGTACGGTCGCACGCCGAACCGACTCAGCCAGCAAATCACGTTTCGATTCGCGCGCGAACGAACGATCCAGCGCGATGGGCCCGATGGTCCGCTCGAACCGGTGAAAACGCACTATGCTGAAATGGTCGGCACCACCAGCGAGATCGCCTGCGACGGACCGGCTCTCGGCGAAATCGTGACGACCGGAGACATCATCGACCAGACGAACGGTTCGCGGCTGGCCGGCTTTCGCCAGCGAGTCCGCGTCTGGCGAACGCGGCCGGTCGTCGAGATCGACATCGAACTCGATGTCGTCAAGCAGCCCGATGCCGAACCGTGGCAAAACTACTACGCCGCCCGCTGGGCTTGGAACGACGAAGACGCCGCGCTCACCCGTTCAGTGATGCTCGGCGCGCACGAAGTCCCCGCGGGAAACGATCAGCGGATCGAGGCCCCGCACTACGTCGAGATTGCCGTTGGCGACCAGCAGCGCACGACGATCATCCCGTGCGGATTGCCATTCCACCGCCGCACCGGGCCGCGCATGTTCGACACGATCCTCGTCGTGCCGAAAGAAGAACGGAAGACATTTCGCTTCGTGATCGCCATCGACCAACCGTACCCGATGCAAGCCGCGCTCGACGCGATGTCGCCAGTGATTCCCGTTCCAACCACGCACGGCCCGCCACGCTCGGGTTCGTCCGGCTGGTTCTTCCACCTCAACACGCGGAGCGTCCAGATCCTGCAAATCGTCGGCCTGCTCGACGAACCCGCTCCGGCTCGCGACGAGTGGGACCACACCGAACCCGTCGTCGCGCCAACCGCTCGCGGTTGCACTCTCCGCCTGATCGAAACCGAAGGCCGAGCCGTCCGCGCGAAGCTCCGCTGCTTCCGGCCTCCCACGCTAGCTCGCCAACGCAACTACCTCGGCGAGACAATTACAAACGCGACCATCGAAGGAGACGCGGTACTGATCGATCTGACTGCTCACGAGATCGCCGACGTGGAGTTGCGGTTTGATTAGAGCGATTCGCATCGAGTTTTCGCGTGTCATCCCAAGCCGAAGCGTCAGCGAGGGTGTGGGAGTGTGGCACACTCCCTCGCTTACGCTTCGGGTTGGTATCGCCACACTGAATTGAATGCCGGGCAAAGAAACTGCGGGTACTGCAGATTCGCCTGCGCTTCACGCTGCCCACCTCGACCTCTATACTGCCTCGCGGAGGTATCCCATGACTGAGCAGATCAAAATCGCCGGCGAACCGGTGTCCAACGTTGCGTGCCGTTTCATTCCCGACCGTCCGTTGAACGCGGGCGGGTCGTTCTACTTTGACAGTCCCGACAAGGCGAAAGGATCGCCGCTGGCGGAAGAATTGTTCGCGATCCCCGGCATCCGAGCCGCGCTGATCACGCCGAGTGAAGTAACGGTCACCAAGAATGCCCGTGACGAATGGCCGGTGATCGGCAAGCAGATCGGAGCCGCCATCAGAAAGAACATCACTTCCGGCGAACCCGCGATCGCACCCGCAGTCCTCGCCAACCTGCCTGCGGAAACTGAACTCCGCGACCGTGTGCAGCGCGTGCTCGACGCCGAAATCACCCCGGCCGTTGCAGCGCACGGCGGTTCGGTGTCGCTGATGGACGTGAAGGGGAACACCGTCTTCATCCGCATGGGGGGTGGCTGCCAGGGTTGCGGGAGCGCCACGGCCACACTGCGAACCGGCGTCGAAACCCAAATCCGTTTCGCCGTCCCCGAAGTCGGCGAAATCTTTGACACCACCGACCACGCCGCGGGGCGAAACCCGTACTTCGCCGCAGCCGCTCATTGATTTGGGGATTCGGGTACTTCGTCAACCTTGTTGAAACGCGAAGGGGTCGGGAGTCTTTTGAGGTCGGCCCC
>JACRIH010000554.1 GCA_016235885.1 Planctomycetales bacterium
CGCGCAAACATCAACCTGAGTCCCAATAAACGATCAAATGTCTCAATCATGGCTGTGAGTGGCGTAACTCACCCCGTCTCCGGTCGCAACAGGGCGAACACATCGCGCACCTGCTCCAGCCCGACGCGCATCAGGAACCGCGAGTCGCGGCCGTAGCTTTTGGCACCGAGGATGAAGAAACCCGGTTCGGGATTCGTGAGCGCGGACGCGCCGTGGCTGGACTGCGACAGACAGTCCGCCGACGTGCGTTCGCCGAGCAGCGCCGCGGCCAGACGGATCGGGCCTTGTGTCGCGTAGCATTCGTGAACCTGCAATTCTTCGTACAGCGACCGGTCGGGTCGGTAGCCGACGTTCGCGATCATGTTGTCGACGATCAACTGCTCGGTGGTTTGCGCCACCCGTGGAGCCGCTCCACTCAACGGAGCGGCGACCGCGTCCAACACCACCAGGAACTTGTTCAACTGCGGCTGATACTCGATGGCGCACACGACTCGCCCCGGCAGAAATTTCACCGGACACGATTCCGGGTGTCCGTGTTTGATCGCTTGCTGTCCGGCGATGACCAAATCGTTGGCCCGCGCCGCCAGTCGATCGCGTTCGGTGAGCGGATCGTTTTCGAATCGCGACAACGGAGGCGACTGGTCGGACCGCGTGACCCACAGAATGTGGGTCGCGGGATTCGCTGCGGCCACTGCCGCCAGTTCGACGATCGCTGAAGCAGCTGAGTAGCCACCTCCCACCACGAGCGTCGTCTTGCCCGTGAATCGCGGTCGCTCCGCCTTGATGATGTCCGGCAGGCCGTAATCAATCCGGCTGGTACATGCCAGTTCCCCGACGCACGGAATGCCACCCGCTCCCAGCCAATTGTGATGCGGATACGTCCCCGAGCAATCCAGCACGACATCGGCCTGAACCGCTTCGTCACTTCCCTGCGCGGTGCGGACCAGCATTTGAAACGGATCGTGTCCGCGAGCCGGATCGCCGATCAGATCGCCCTTCAGATGCCGCGACCGACTGATCGCGAACACTTCGGCCTGCTCGTGAATTCGCCCGGCGAGTTCCGGCGTGCGGCTCAGCGGAAACAGATAGCGCTCCACGAATTCCCGGCCGGTGACATAATCCCCCTCCGTCGGCATCGCCGCCCGATGTGGTCCGCGTCGCACGGCTTCACGCCCGCGCTCGGACGAGTTCATTTCGAACGGACTGAACAGCCGCACATGCCCCCAATCGCGCACGTTCTGCGCGATACTCCCGCGATCGAACACGCGCACATCGAACCCTGCCTGAGCAGCACACAGAGCCGCTTCCAGCCCGATGGGCCCCGCCCCGATGATCGCGATCCGTCTGACTGGCATGAGGGAGTACCGAGTGCCGAGTGCTGAGAATGTTTCGCCACCGAGCTTGCCTCGGTGGTTCAACGGCTTTTGCGCTACTCGTTGTGTCCCGAGCAGTCCAGTAGTGCAAAAGCCAATGAACCCCTGGGGCAAGCCCAGGGGCGAATCAATCACCGTCCACCGTCCACCATTCAATGTCCGCTCCGCTCCCGATCGACTCGAAACGGTTGCACATCCACCGTCGTCGGCTCGCCGAGCAGAAGCTGCGTCAGCGCGACCGCCGTGATCGGCGACAACTGCAATCCCGCGCGAAAATGTCCCGCCGCGACAAACAGGTTGGACGCACCGGGAACTGCGCCGAGGTACGGTAAGCCATCCGGAGACTGCGGGCGCAGCCCGGCCCACGCACGCTCGAATGTCGCCGACGCCAACGCGGGGACGATTCGCCGACCGAACGCGAGCAGTTCGCCCACGCCGTCCGCAGTGTTTCGTTTGTCAAACCCCACCGCTTCTTCCGTCGATCCAATGAGAACTCGCCCGTCGTCGCGTGGCACAAGGTATCGAGAGCCAACATTGACGACGTGCCGAATCAGAGGCGGCAACGATGAGACCAAAGCCATTTGGCCGCGCAACGGTCGCACGCTCGCGGTGCGGCATCCCAGTTCTGACAGGAACCGACCGGACCACGCTCCCCCCGCGATGACGAATTGTCCCGCGAACAATTCTCCATCCAGAGTCCGCACGGCCAGCACTCGACTACCTGACGACAGCCGCACGAACGAATGCACCGGACAACCGGGCCGCAGCGTCACGCCGCGCGCGACACATCCCGCGATGAGTGCCTTCAAATGCCGCGGATTGCGAACCTGCCCCATCTGCGGCAGCCGGTAGGCCGCGACGAGACCGCGACCGAGTCGCGGTTCGTGCCCGATCGCACCGCTCTCATCGAGCCGCTCGACATCCACACCTTCGGTTCGCCATTGTTCGATTTCGGAATCGAGTTGCTCCGGTTCGCCATCCTCGCGAATTTCCAATCCCCCGCACCGACGAAACCCATTGTCGATCCCGGTCTCGGTGCGAAGCTGTTCCGCCAGTCGCGGCCACAGCACATGGCTGTGCGCCCGCAGCCGGGCCTCTGGCGTGACGGCTTGCTGTGGATTCCCCGGCGGCAAAATACCCGCTCCGGCCCACGACGACTCCTGCCCCATTGGTCCCTGATCGAGCACGGTTACAGCGACGCCGCGTCCCGCCAGCTCGTACGCCAGCGTCAGACCAATCACACCGCCACCGATGACGACGACATCCGACATGCTGCCTCGCAGCGAATGACCAATGACCAAACTCCAATGACCAATGAACCCTCAAACCCCAATGACCAAGTCAGTCCATCAATCACTGCGCTTTCGAGGGGATCGATTCACGTCGAACCGTGGCACTCTGAGATTTGAGATTGGACAATCTTTGGACATTGGGATTTGGAGATTGGTCATTCCCCTCCGCCCTACTTCTTTTTTTTCTTCGTCGGCGTTTTGCTGCCACCGAGGCTGCCAATGTAAGACGTCGCGAGTTGCGTCGTGTCGGCGTTGTAGACGTCCTTCAGCGTCGACGCCAGATTCCCGTTCGATGCGAGTTGATTCAAGAACTGCGCGAATTTGGCTTCGCTCCCCACCTGGATCATGTGGGTGACGAGCGTGAATCCAACGGGACCGAGATCACCCGACGAAAACGTGCCGTCCGTGAACACGTCCGACGGCTTTTCAATAGTTGCAACCGATTGCGACGCGGCCGCACGCAAGCCGCCGAAATAGGCATTCTTCTTGTTCACGTTCCACGCCAGCGCCAACCCGGTTCCCCGAATGACCCAATCCGGCACCTTGTTCTTCGAGCGAAGGATCAGCCCGCCAGTCAAGTGTTCGAACAGAATGACCCGCAAACCCGGCGTTGATGCCGAATCGTCGTCGCCAATGTCTTGAATGCAAATGTACGCTTCGTCCCCGACCGAGGTCACACGCGCATGGCCGACCGTTTCGCGTTGCACGTCGCGGTCCTCGTTCGTTCGCGAGAACTCTTCGTAGGAAAACCGGTCCTTGAACGCGAAGATCGTCAACTTGCCTTTCCAGATCAGGCCTTCCTTGATGCCGAACAACTTCTTCAATTGCTTGGAATCTTCGACCGCCCAATCGGCGATCTGTTTCAACCGCGGTTCGGACGCGCTCCCCATGACGAGGAACTCGTCGTTCTCGGTCTTGTTCGGCGGATCCTTCACATCGAATTTTTTCCACAATTCGTCCGCCCTGTCGCTGCGCATCTTCAACCATTCGGCCGGCGACAGCTTGGCGAGTTCCTCCGCTTTGAGTTCCGCTTCCGTCGGGACCAGACTGCGAAGCGTCGCCTTCGGGTCGCCGCCGTCGTACTTGGCTCCCTCGGCGACCCATTTTTCCAGTGCCATCGCCTGGCTGCGCTTGATGAGCGCCTGCCCTGCCGGCATCTTGATCGGGTCTTGCTTGACGACAAGATGAATGATCCGACTGTCCGCGGCGTTCCCCGGTAAGACGACTCGCCCGCTGTTGCCCCCTTTCATCAAGCCTTCAAACGTAGCCAGCGAGAATCCCGACCGCGGCTGGTTCCCACTGTGACAGCCGACACACAGGTTGACCATCCACGGCGCGACGTCTTTCTTGAACGACACCGTCGTGCCTTGTGTGTTCGTGTCGATCTTGACCGGACCCGATGCGGTCTTGGATGCGGCCGTCTTTGACGCACCGGTCGCCGGCCCCGCCTTGACCAGATCGGCCAGCGCCATGCTCTTGTCTTCGCCGTCGAACTTGGCTCCCTGGTTGATCCATGTCCCGATCTTTTGAATGTCGGCGGCGGGCAGCGGATTGGGTCCGCGCGGCATCCGCTGGTTTCCGGTCGCCGTCAGCCGGGCCATAATCAAACTGTTGTTCGCATTGCCAACCGTGAGCAGCGGACCATTGCCCCCACCTTTTTCGAGGCCGGCGAAATTGCTCAATTGCAATCCGCCTCGCGGATTGTCGTCGCCGTGGCATCGCAGACAGGCCGTGTTCAAAATTGGAGCAATCTCCTTGCTGAAGCTGATTCCACCGGCGGCCCCGCCTCCGGTGCGCTTCGCCAGCGACAGCCGCTTCTGTTCGATCGACTTGAAGAACGGAGAAACGGCGATGTTCGACTCCTCGACCTTGGCCTCTTCCACAATCTTCTTCAGCTTGGCCTCCGATTCGTCCAGCAACTTCGCGGCATCATCGGTGTCCTTCCTGGTGATGAGGGACTGAGCTTTGTCGATGTCCTTCTTGATCGCAGTCAATTCCTTGCGATGCTCCGCAGTAATCGCGGCCAGCACGGGAATCGTGCTGCCAATGGCAGCCACTAACAACAGCACGGGGATAAGTCGTGTGAGCATCGGAATCGCTTCCTCAAAAACAGGTGGGTTACGGTCCAGTCCGGTTCAACCAAGTCGGCCCGAAAGACACGGTGGCGATTATACGGAGTCGTCCGACGAGTGCAAAGAAGGGTCGTGAGCCACCGGGCTGGTTGGAGGCTCGCCTCGCGTGTACATTTCCAATGACGAATGCCGAAGGCCGAAGGAAGCACGAATGTCAAATGACGAATCGATTCTGCCTGTGAGCGACTCGCGGTGTCGTATGCAATTCGTAATTCGAGCTTCCTCGTTCATTCGGCATTCAGATTTCGTCATTCGGCATTAGCCAGTTCACACCAATCGACGTCCGACAAGCGTTATCCCATGCCCCTCCCCCCTGCCCTGCCGGCAAAACGTGACCGGCTGCTCGATCTGCTGGCCGGTTTCGGTCGCGTCGCGGTGGCGTTTTCGGGAGGGATTGACAGCACAGTGGTGGCGAAAGCGGCGCGGATCGCCTGCGGGGACCGGGCCGTCGCGGTGACGGCGGTCAGTCAGAGTCTGGCGTCGGGCGAGCGTGAAGAGGCCGAGGAACTGGCGCGGTTGATCGGCATCGAGCATCGCGTCATCGAAACGACCGAGTTCGCCAATCCCGATTACCTTCAGAATGCGCCCGACCGCTGCTATCACTGCAAGACCGAACTGTACACGCGGTTGGAAGAGTTGCTGCCGGTGCTGGAATTTGACGTGATCGTGAACGGAGCGAACCTCGACGATCGCGGCGATTATCGGCCGGGAATGCAGGCGGCTCGCGAACACCGAGTCCGCAGCCCGTTGATCGAAGCCGAACTGACAAAGACCGATGTCCGCGAACTCGCGAAGGCGTGGGGATTGCCGACGTGGGACAAGCCCGCTTCACCCTGCTTGTCCAGCCGCATCGCTTACGGCCTGGCGGTCACGCCCGATCGTGTCCAGCGCGTGGACGAAGCCGAACAATTTCTGCGTCGCGAACTCGACCTGCGCGAGTTGCGAGTCCGCCACGAAGCCAACGACCTCGCCCGCGTCGAAGTCCCGCTCGCGGCCCTGCCCCGCCTGACTGACATCTCCACTCGCGACCGCATCGTCGCCAAGCTGCATGCGCTCGGCTTCAAGTACGTCACGCTTGACCTCGACGGATTCCGTTCGGGAAGCATGAATCAAGCGTTGCCGTTGGTAACGCTCGATGTAGCTCCGAAGGAGCGTGATTCGAAAACCCAGGGCGCAGCCCTGGGAGCGAGTTCCGAAAAATAATCGAAAGCCCTGAAGGGGCGCCATCGGACTGTTTCGCCCCGTTGGGGCTGTCACTATCATTCGGCCCCCGAACCCAGGGCTGCGCCCTGGGCTATCGAATTGTGCCGCTTTGCGGCTGCTGGCTTTGTTGCCACGATCAAAACTGAAAGGACGCCCAGATGAACGCCGTTGTTTTGAACACGATTATTACCTGCCTGACCGCCGGAGCTGGGGCGTGGGATGACGGCGCGGCGGTCGAATTGCGGTACACCGGGACGCTCGAACGGTCGGGGTCTGAGGCGGCAGCACCGGTGGTGAAACGGTTCACTGCGTACTGCCAGTCGCGCCGGCAGGCGTCGGGCGGGCATGTCGTCGTATTCGTGTTGGACGAGCGCGGGCGTGGCAATCAGGCGTGGCCGGAACGGTTTGGCGACTTGCAATTCGACGACCAGCACAAGGTTTCTCAGCGTGGATCGTGGCGGCTGCTGTATCAACACGAGGCCGTTTCGGCCACGGGCGTTCCGCTGCCTCTGCCGCTGTTCGAGAAGGGTGAAGATCTGAAAGCCGGCGCAAAATGGACATCCGGCCGCGAGTCGTTCGAAGTGATCAAGAAGAAGACTCTCGAAACGCGAGCCTGCTGGCAAATCGACGTCGCGCTCAACATCGGACACAAACGCTCGATCTGGGTGGAACAGGGAACGCCGCTGGTCGTCTCGGTCGAAGAGCGCGTGTTCGTGGGACAGGGCGAAGAGTATTTGCTCAAGATGCAGTTGGATTCGCTGAAACCGCTCGACGAGAAGGAAGTCGCGCGGTTGAAGGCACCGTGGGACACGTTGCGAAAGCTCAAGTCGGACCTCAAGCGCGGGGAAGACGAAGTCAAATCGGAGTTGTCGGACGATCAACTCAAACTCGCCGCCGAAGTGGCTCCGCGTCTCGACAAGGAGGCGGCCGACACGCCGTTCGGGCACATTGCGTCGGTCATCACGAAGGACGTGAAGTCGCAGCTCGGACGATCGGACGAAGTGGCCAAGCTCGCGAAGAAGTTGATCGGGCAGACTGCCCCCGACTGGAAACTCGTCACGCTCGACAAGCAACCGATCGACTCGAAGTCGCTGCGCGGCAAGATCGTGGTCCTGCATTTCTGGAGCTACCAGGGCGAACCACTCGAAGAACCGTACGGTCAAGTAGGCTACCTGGATTTTCTGTACGGGAAACGCCGCAAGTTGGGAGTCGAAATCATCGGCGTGGCTGTGGACGGCCGGTTGGCCGACCCGCAGACCGCCTCCGCCGCCGTGAAGTCATTTCAAAAACTGCGCGGCTTTATGAACCTGAGCTATCCGCTGGCGACCGACACCGGCAGCGTGCTCGACAAGTTCGGCGACCCGCGCCGAGTCGGTGCCAAGCTGCCGCTGTGGATCGTGATCGACGCGGAAGGCAAAGTCGCGCAGTACCAAGCCGGGTTCTTTTCGATCAACCCCGACGAGGGCTTGCGCGAACTGGATAACCTGCTGGTGAAGTTGATCCGGCAGGCGAAGGCCAAATCGAACTGATCGGCCAGCGAAGTTTGGTTGATCGTCGGCCTCGTCCGAACCCGGTTTTTGTCCTGATTGGGCTTTCCAGTGCTGGGGGTCACCGCTAGAATTCCGCTTCTTTCTGCCGACCCAGAGTGAGCGAGGAAAGCTTGGGGCGGCGAAAGCGTGATTGTTCGCGTGGATTCGTCGACGCGGCAACAAATCTGTGGGCCTGCCCTACCGTGTTTCACACCTGTTGAGTGAGTGTCTTTCCGGAATCGTCCCATGTGCATCGTCAGCATTTTGCAAATCAGCCTGCCGACTATTTTTCATCGGTCGGTCTGAGGCTCGGACGATTCGCTCCACTCCGCTTCCTCATCGTAACCCCGTCTGACTCGGAGCCTCTGCCGGGCCTCCTCGGCCAGAGACTTTGTCGTGGTTCACATCGAAATCGTGAGCCAGTCGGAACCCCGAACCCAACGAAATAAACTCGAGCACCGGGAGCCGGTGTCCTCGGATTCCCTAGCCACCTGTTGAAGAATGTAGGATGGGCACTCTTGCCCGTCCGTCTTTTGTCCACAGTGAGTCAATAATCGAC
>JACRIH010000555.1 GCA_016235885.1 Planctomycetales bacterium
AGTCATCGGACCTTGTAGCCGATGCCTGCCAGCAGCGTTCGTAATCGTTCGAGGTGCTCGCCCTGAATTTCGAGGACGTCGCCGTCGAGGGTTCCGCCGGCTCCGCATGCCGATTTCAGGCGGGTCAGTAACGCGGGCTGATCGTTGTCGGCGACCGCCAAGCCACGCACGACGGTCACGACCTTGCCCTTCTTCCGTTTCTCCACCGCCAGCGTCGCCGTCTGTTTTTCCGGTGGCAGATGCTGCTTCACGGGTGGCTCCGCAGGACACGCACATTCGCTTTCGAGCCGCCCACAGCGCTCGCAGCGCGGAGGACGATCCCACGGTGTGCCTTCCAGAAGTCGCATGGTGGTGATGACGGTTCTTTCGCCACGGATGGAACACGGATGAAACACGGATTGAAATGCCGAACCACTGTAGTGGCCGGTCTCCGACCGAGCCACGTCCGCCGACCGAGGTCTCCTTCCTCAGCATCGCCAAATCCCCAGCGGGGGAGACCTCGAGCGGCGGGGTCAGGAGACCCGCGCCGAACATGCGGGTAATCGAAACTCGAATTCGGCTAACCGTTCTGCATGTCGAAGGTGGCGATGAACGTCAAATGAATTTGCTGCAACAGATCGTGGGACACTTGCCCGGCGATGCGTTCGATTCGATCGGTGTGAATGGTGTGGATCGCATGGATGTTGACCGCAGACGGATATTTCAGGCCGGACTGACGCCCCTCTTCAGACTGCGGATCGATCAAAATGTGTCCCGGCTCTCGTCCGACCAAATTGAGGTTGCTGCTGATCATCGCCACGACGGTGCTGGCCATTCGCTGATTCTCTCGATTCGATTGCAGGACGACTGCTGGTCGCACTTTGGCTCCACTGCCGTCACTGAACGGGAAGTTGAGAAAGACGATCTGGCCCTGCTCAACCTTCATGATGGATTCGCTCCGACAGCCCACTCTTCAGGAGCCTTCCAGTCGTCGGGCGCGTTCGCGCTCAAGTCCAAATAGAGGTCATCCAAAAGATCGCTGTCGGTGACTTCCACGGGGAGTTGCAATTTGGCAAACACGTCATGCCGCAGAACGACACACGTCAATTGGGTTCCCGGAACAACGCAGCGCAGCGGCACTCCAGCTTCCACCGCACGACGTTCATCAACGGTCAGTTGCATGAGAAATCTCCTGTGACAGGATTGGCGAGACTCGGCAGCGACAAACCCATCAACCCCGCCGACCCCGCTTGCAGAAAACTCCGCCGCGTCGGTCCATGACCAGAGCACATGGGAACTTTTTGGTGGCCGATATGAAGCATCGTGATCTCCGTTTGGTCGAGGGGGACAGGCGACTCAGTGATTATTCTTGGGCAGTGACGGCAGGTGTTGCTTGCGCGGGAACGGCTGGTGCTAGATTTAGGTTTGCCCATGCAACGCAGAATGCGGGAGGCAACACCATCACGCACAACACCAAGGTCGCTATTCCAAGAAGCCCAATATGGCACCAAGCGAGTTGGACTGAACTTTCTGTGTGCTGATCTTTCGGCGCTCCAATCACTTTCAAAGAGTCTGGCAGGAAGGAAAAAACTAAGGCCATGAATAAGCCGACCGGATACATGAACACAGCGTGAGCGAAATTTTGCACGCCGTGCTCTTTGGCCAAATAGTTAAAGAATGTCATCAGCGTCCCGGCGAAGGCGCTACTAAACAAGTAGGTAACCACCTTTTTGAACGCATCCAGGTTTTTGGCGAATTGAAGCCCGCCAAGAAGAATCGTACCGATGAATGCGCCGAGCGTGAGAAGTCCAAAGTAGGCCATTGTTTATTCCCTCATTTGGTCCGCAGGTGTTGTAGTGGCAGAGTCTACGATGGCATGGATTGATCTGGTGCTGGTCAGTGCTTCTGGAGTGCCCCCGGAAGTTGAGCCTGGTGTTATGAGAGTTTGGTGGGTTTGAGTTTGTGGTTTTGGTGTTTGGAAGGGGGACATCATGTGATGTGTCATTCGGTGTCGGACCACAAGTCGGGGTTGACGGAATCAACGTAAGACGGCGTCGTCGGGATAGTATTTAACCTCTTCACAACGATCATCGTCATAGATGTGGAGCATTGTATATTCAATGGGTTGATCGGTCGTCTTGAAACGATCCACATACCGATCGCCGTCCTTTGTCAGAATAAACCTTTGCTTTGAGTTAAGTCCCAACCAACTACCCGGAACAACAGAGCCTACCTTGAGGGCTCGACGAGGCTTATCAAGAAACCGCTTGTTGGTCCCGGTAATATCTAAAACCTGAATTGCGACCGTCTCAATTTTGTTAGTTTCTTTATTCAACAACGGAAACTTAGACTCATGTCGCTCGTAGATTCTTTCAGCGAGAAGCTCATTGGCATTCTTCACTTCAATTTCTTTTCTTTTGTCGTCTGAAATCTGGAGCAGAAACACCTTGCGAGGATCTTTGTTTGGGATGCGTTTGGTCGGTCGATTCGAGGAACCTTGGCTCTTCTCTCCACTTCGAGCCGAGGCATCATCGGCAGTCGCCAGCGTACTTTGAAGTGCGGCCAAACAAAGGATTAAAACCACAACAGTTTTCCATCGAGTTTTAGAAGTCATCGAAAACATCGGAACCTCCATTGAGCAATTTCAAGTTCGCGGTTGATTCAAATGGATCGCTTGAGTCTGGGCTATGAGACACAACTCCTTCGGAGTATTTCAGGACGACTTCACGCCGTCGCGACTTGATCGACCAAACGCACCGAGAGTTTCTTTCCGAGGGCCGTGGCGTATCGACGCAACGTCGAAAGCGTCGGGTTGGATTCGGGATCGTCTTCCAAATGGGACAGTTTCGATTTGGCCAAGCCGCTCCGCGATTCCATCTCGGCCAGGCTCAGTCCTTGAGTTTGCCGTTCCGCTTTCAGCAGCTTCAAGACTTCGCGGAGTTCCGGGGCGATGGCGTCGTAAGCGGCTTTCGACTCGCGAGCCGCCGCCAAGACTTCCTCCTTCTCGCTCATTCTCGTCATCCCATTGATAGAAATAAAACGGCAATCGAACGGCCTCCCACCCTACAATTTGAGCCACGGATTCGTTACGCGAACAACTCGGGGATCGGTCGGCCGCCTTCGGTGACGATGGGGGTGGGACGGCCCTGCGGGTTGATCCAGTGAGTCGTCAGGTCGATGCCGAGGTGGCGGAACACGGTCGCGGCAAGGTCCTGCGGGCGCACGAGGCCGTCTTTCACGCCGTGGCCGCGCGAGTCGGTGCTGCCGATCACCTGGCCATGCTTCAGGCCGCCGCCGGCGGCGAGCATCGACATCACGTTCGTCCAGTGATTTCGGCCCGCGTCGGCGGTCATCACCGGCGAGCGGCCGAACTCGCCGAGCATCAGCACGAGCGTCGAATCGAGCAGGCCGCGCTGGGCGAGGTCGGTGATGAGCGCGTGCAGCACGCGATCCACAGTCGGCAGGATCGGCTTCAAGCCCTTCTCGATCCCACCCCACGGCGGAACGTTGTCGCCGTGGTGATCGAAGTAGCCCCAGCGACCGCTCACGAGCACGAACGTCACGCCCGATTCGACCAGCCGCCGAGCCAGCAGTCCCTTCTCGCCGATGCTCTCGCGGCCGTACGCTTCGCGCACGGAGTCCGGTTCTTCGTTCAGGTTGAACGCCGTCTCGACCTGACCCGACACCACCAGGTCGAACGCCTGCCGCTGATACCGATGCGACCGCTCCAGCGTCTCGGTCAGGTCGAGGTCTCGCCGCAGCCGGTCGAATTCGCGCCGCAACCCGTCGCGGTCTTGCAACCGGTCGAGCTGCACGCCCTCCGGCAGTTTGAACTTGCCCGCCAGTTCGATCCCGTTCACCGGCGCGTAGGTCGGGCCGAGATGCCCCGCTTCGTACACGTCCGCCTTCCACGACGGAGCCAGTCCCACGAACGCCGGCAGGTCGGGATGGTTGGGTCCACGGAATTTTGCGACGACCGAACCCATCGACGGATACCCGTCGCCGTCCTTGTTGTTGTCGGTCCGCCTCGCCAGCGGATTGCCCGCCTGCATGGTGATCGGAGTGTGGTTGCTGGCACTGCAATCGACGGAACGAATGATCGACAGTTTGTCCGCCAGCGCGGCGTGCAATGGGAGATGCTCCGAGAAATTCACGCCGGGAAGTTTCGTCGGGATGGTCGCGAACGGTCCGCGAATCTCTGACGGAGCATCGGGCTTGGGGTCCCACATGTCGATGTGGCTGGGACCGCCCGACAACCAAAACAGGATCACAGCCTTGCGATCGCCCTGAGGCCGCGCGGCCACGGCTTCCGCCGCCTGACTCAACGTCGACCCGAATCCCCCGGCCCCGGCCGCAACGGCTCCCAACCCGGCCATCCCCGCCTGCAAGAACCAGCGGCGCGAACCAACCCGCAACGCGGAGGTCGGGCAGGCCGAGGTGAGCGATGCCAAGTCCAAACCCAGGCGATGCGAGGGTCCATGCCGACGAGAAGCTGCGTTCATGAGGTCGCTCCTGATTCGCAAAAACCAGCCAATTCACAGGAAGCCAGAATAGTAGAATCGGCGGGGGATGGCGAGAGCGAGCAGGGAATCTCGCCGCCCCGCGATTTGTGGCCGGGTCACTCCGTGACCCGGCGGCCGAGTCACGGAGCGACTCGGCCACATTGCGGCGCCGCCGCGTTGGTTACAGCAGGCAGCCTTGATTCAAATGAGTCGCTGGCTTAGCATTTATTCCACTTCACGATTCGGAGTTGCGTCAAACCAACTCCCGCTCACGGTTTTCCGACGAGCAAGCATGGACGCTCGTCTTTATTCGGGCCAGCAAGGTTCACAGCGTTCGGGCGTTACGCGGACTTCCCTGGCAATCGCCGGCCTGCACTTCATCATCTGTGGGCGAGGCAATCTTCCCATCCCATTTCATTCCAGAATCAAACTGGAGAACTGTCATGCACAGACGCTCAATCCCCAATGGTTTTCGTGAGCGAGCCGGATTCACTCTGATCGAGTTGCTGGTCGTGATTGCGATCATCGGCATTCTGGTGGCCTTGTTGCTCCCCGCTGTTCAATCCGCACGAGAAACCGCGCGGCGGACTCAGTGCCGAAACAATCTGAAGCAGTTGGGGACCGCAATCAACAATTTTCAGATTGCCTATCAATACGTCCCCACCGGGTACGTCGGTCCCAATCCCCAAGCCGCGATCGCGGGAACGCAGGGATCGTTCATCGGTGTGTTGGCGCAGCTTCTGCCCTACATGGAACAAATCCCGCTCTTCAAGCGGATTCCAATCGGGATGCTGGACATCAATGCCTCCCCCACGGTTGAGTGGTTCGCTGACCCGGCCACCTTCGCCGTTTCGCAGGCCCGCCTGTCGGCGTTCATTTGCCCGAGCACCGATCCGTACGATGCGGCCAGCGGAGTGATCTCGCGATTGAACATGTACCCCACGGTCATGGGCGGGACGCTCGAAGTCCGAACGCTCGGGACCAGTCCCACCATCGGCGCGACGAATTACTTTGGAAGCGCGGGATATTTCGGTACGGTCCCCGGATTCACAGCCAATCGCGGACTGTTCGGCAACCGGACGCGGCTGGATTTTCGCGACTGCAAGGATGGCACCAGCACCGTGCTCTTGATGGGCGAGTCGATTGGACACAAGACCAATGGAAAACTCGATTTTTCCCATGTCTGGATCGGCACGGGTTTCCTGCCGACGGCGTGGGGGTTGATTACCAATCCCCGAAATTCCACGTACTACCAATTCAGCAGCGAGCACGTCGGGTTCGTGCATTTCGCGATGGTGGATTCATCCGTTCGCTCCATCAACGTGAATATCGACGACGCCATCTTCCAACGATTGGCCGGTATCGCCGACGGGATGCCCGTGACGGAATTCTAGTGCCGACGTAATTGACGGCTGTTCTCATTCGTTCTTCACGACATTGAAACCGACAACCCATGCGCTACAAGACACTCACGCATCTGATTGCGATTCTTCTGCCGCTGGTGATGATGGCCGGTTGCGGCCCGGCGAAAGACATGCCGGCACCCGCCACCGCGACTCCCTTGGCGCCCAACTCGGACAGCCCCGGTCTCACAGCGCCGCCGCCGCTCAAGCCCTTGCCCCAGTGATCTCGCCGGTGGTCGATGACTGGCCGCTTGGAACACCACGGGACCAGCGAGTGTCCGGCGCAAACCGGATGGTAAGTCGAAGGCGGATCGACCATTCGGCTGCGGTTCACACCAATTCGCGAATCGGCTGGCCGTGCGACAGGATTCTGTGGGGGCGGCCTGCGAAGTCGGCGAATTCACGGTGCTGATCGATTCCCAAGTGCCGGTAAATCGTGGACATCAAATCCTGCGGAGTCAGCGGTCGTTCGGCGGGGTACTCGGCTTTGGAATTTGTCGCTCCAACTACCTGACCCATCCGCAAACCGCCTCCCGAAATCAACGCGGCTTGTGCCTGCGGCCAGTGGTCGCGACCGAGATTGCCGCTGTTGCGCGACAGCCTTGGCGTGCGGCCGAACTCACCCACGGCGACGACCAGAATTTTCTGATCCAGACCGCGCGCATGGATGTCTTCAATGAGCGTCGACAAGGCCGGGTCCATGTACTCGGCTCGCCACTGCATTCCTTTCGCCAGATCCCAGCCAGGTTGAGCGTTGGCGTGATCGTCCCAACTGAAATAGAGCGGTGTGCCGGTTTTGGGTGCCATCGCATCGATTGTCACGACGCTGACTCCCGATTCCGCCAACCGCCGCGCCAGCAAGCAGCTCTGACCCCACAAGTGCCGTCCGTAGCAGTCGCGAAGTTTTGGATCTTCCTGTTCGAGATCGAATGCCGTCGCCACGCGTGTGCTGGTCAGCAATTGATACGCCTGCTGACGAAACTGGTCGATCCCCTCCAGCGATCCACCCAGGTCCAGATCGCGACGCAGACGGTCGAGTTGCGTGACCAGCCCACGGCGATCATCGAGACGCAAGCCATTGGTCCCTGCGTCGATCGTTAGATTGGGCGGCCGAAAATCCTTCACCGACGGGTCGCCCGTGGCGAACGCCTGGTGGCTCATCCCCAGATACACCGACTGCGTCATGAACGGTTGCCGTGGAATCCCGACGTACTGCGGAAGCCCCTGAGCGTGCGCGCCGCGGACGCGGCTGGTGAACATTCCAAAATCAGGATGCTCCGATTTGGCGGTCGATGTCGGATCGGCCTTGCTGGGAGTTTTGCCCGTCAACAATTCGATCGACCCATCGTTGTGGGATGCCATCTCGTGGTGGAGCGACCTAACCAGCGAGTATTTGTCAGCCACCTTCGCCAACTGCGGAAACAGTTCGCAAATGTCGAGACCCGGTACGTTGGTGGCGATGGGAGAAAACGGGCCGCGGTATTCGCTCGGCGCGTTGGGCTTCATGTCCCAAGTTTCGAGCTGGCTTGGTCCGCCCCACATCCAGAACAAGATCACCGAAGTGGCCGGCACGGACGTGGCACCCGAGGCGTGCCGCGCTGCCAGCACGTCCGACAACCCGAGTCCCCCGAGTGCCAGCGCGCCAGCCCGGAGAAACTCGCGACGGTGAACTGGTCCATTGCAGGAGGAATGAGGCACGGGGAGTTCTCGGAATGTTTTTGTATAGTCATTCGGTGGCCACGAGGGCCGGGGCTACTGGATCTGGATCAAAACAATTCGTCAATCGGGCGACCGTTGGGGATGAGCGGAGTCGGACGCCCCGCGAAATCATTCCACTGCGCGTGGACCGGGACGCCGAGATATCGATACCAGGTGGCCAGCAGGTCGTTCGGAGAGAGCGGTCGAGTTTGCGGTTCTTCCCCTTTGAAGTTGGTGGCCCCCACCGCCTGACCCATCTGGAGTCCGCCGCCCGACACGAAGACCGACATCGAGCGGCCCCAATGTTCACGGCCGGGTTGCCCCTGATGGTTGCTCAGTCGCGGCGTGTGAGACATTTCTCCCATCACGACGAACAACACGTCTTTGTGCAGGGCCCGGTCGAACAGATCCTGCACCAGCGCGGAAACCACTTGATCGAGAACCGGTAGGCGAATCTTCATCTGCTCGAAAATGTTCCAGACGCTGGCGTGGTCGTCCCAACTGAACGCCTTCTGTCCCGGCACGCAGGGGAAGTCAATCGTCACCAACCGCACGCCCGCTTCGACCAATCGTCTCGCCAGCAAACATTGCTGTCCGACGGCGTGCCGACCGTAGCGGTCCCGAGTCTGCGGGTCTTCGCCAGTCAAATCGAACGCGTTGCGAGCCGCGTCGCTGGTCAACATCGAAACCGCCTTCTGATCGAACGTGTCCATCGACGACATCAGCCCGCTGGCATCCACGTCACGTCGCAGCAGATCGAAACGCGACAGCAGGGACATCCGGCTGGAGAATCGTTCGCGGGTGACATCGTTCAGGCCCAGATTGGGAACCTGAAACTTGGCGTCATTCGGATCGGACGAGACCACGAACGGCTCCAGTCCACCGCCCAAATACGCGGAGCCGTTGTATCGCAGTCGCGGCAGCACCACGTGCGTCGGCACGCCGGTGCGTCGCTCACCCAACATCTTCGCGGCGACCGACCAAAGGTCCGGATGCTTGGGATGAAACGGCGGGGTTTCGACCACGTCTCCGGGGTAGCCGGTCAGCAACGTGTGCGTGCTGCTGACATGCCCCGGACTCTCATGGCTAACCGACCGAATGAGCGAGAACTTGTCAGCCAGCGGAGCCAGTCGCGGCAGGTGTTCAGAGATGTCGATCCCCGGCACGCTGGTCGGGATCGGGCGGAACTCGCCGCGATATTCGAGCGGGGCTTCCGGCTTGAGGTCAAACGTTTCCATGTGGCTGGGTCCACCCCAGAGCCACAGGACGATCATCGACTTGTTCGATTTTGGCGTCGGGTCCGTCGTGGCGCCTGACGATTCAGCTCGCAACAGATTGGCGAGCGAGAAACCACCCAAACCTGCGGCACCGGTCCGCAGGAAAGCTCTCCGCTGGAGAGTTCCAGGACAACGCAACTGCGAGTCGGCGTCGTTCGATCGGTGTTTCATGGTGGCACTCCAAGTCACAACCGGCAAGGTCTGGGGAGTATAAGCGGGCGATCCATTGCTCTCAATCGGCAATTGACAATGAGATGATGCAGGTTGCCAGCGGGAATGCCAGGGGGTCGGGAATCATTTTCAGGTCGGTCTCATCAGATTGCCCAACGTAAAGCGGCTTGAGGCCGACCTGAAAAAGACTCCCGCCCCCCTTACTCCAAGCGTGTGCAGACTTCGATTCATCTCCTATCATGCCGGCCACGAAAACTCGATCATCATGGGCCGAGTGCAAAGTCTTGCACTCGGCGGCTGCGATAATCGCAAGATGGTTCAGGCACCGGAACGATTCACGAAACGGACGAGGCACCATGTCGCGAGTGACCGAGCAGTACGAATTCTCCCGCCAATTCCTGGCTGGCGGCGTGTCCGCATCGACGCGGCTGAACCGCGCGCTGGGACACCCCATGTTTTTCGATCGCGCGGCGGGGTGCCGGGTCTGGGATCTGGATGGCCGGGAGTACATCGATCTGTGCTGCAGCCACGGGGCCACGCTGCTGGGGCACGGTGACAGCCGCGTTCGCGAAGCGGTCGAACGGGTGCTGGCGCGGGGTGCCGCCTGTTCGTACGAGAATGAACTGCACGGGCAGTTCGCGGAATTGCTGTGTCAGACAATTCCCTGCTGCGAGCGCGTGCGGTTTACCGGGTCGGGCACGGAAGCGACCATGCACTGTCTGCGACTGGCCCGGGCGTACACGGGCCGGTCGAAAATCGTGAAGATCGAAGGACACTTCCACGGCTATCACGATCAAGTCATGTTCTCGATCGGCACGCCCGCCGATCAGTTGGCCGACGAAACTTCACCCGCGCGATTTCCCGGCTCCGCAGGGATTGCCCCCGGACTGGCGGAGAACCTCGTGATGGTTCCGTACAACCGAGTGGACGTGTTGGAGCGTGTCTTTCAAGAACACGGTCACGAACTGGCGGCTTTGATTTGCGAACCGGTGTATTACAACGCCGGCTGTGTGTTGCCGACGCCTGAATTCCTGTCGGCCATGCGGCGGTTGACTCGGGAACACGGCGCGCTGTTGATTTTCGATGAAGTGCTGAGTGCGTTTCGCATGGCTCCCGGAGGTGCGCAGGATTATCTCGGAGTGACTCCCGATCTCTGCACGATCGGCAAAGCCGTGGGAGGTGGATATCCCTTGAGTGTTTTCGGCGGTCGCCACGAGATCATGCGGCACCTGATGCCCGAGGGAAACTGCCAGCACAGCGGCACGTACAACGGTCATCCAGTTTCGGTGGCCGCGGGTTTGGCGGCTGTCACCGCGTATCGGCAACCGGGTTTCTACGAGCACATCCGCTCGCTGGGCGAGCAACTCTTCGCCGGCTTGACCGAGATCCTGGCTCGACACCAGATCCCCGGTCGAGTGCAGGGATTGGGAGCCAGGTTCGGATTGTACTTCGGCCTGACGGAAGAAGTCCGCAACTATCGCGACGCCGTGAAACATCAGCGGCAGCAGATGCTGCAGTTTGTCGCCGCCGCGATTCAACACGGAGTCTATTTCCACGACTACGGCGGCGCAGCCTGTCATCACGGATTCTGTGCCGCGATGACGGCTGCCGACGTGGGCGAAGTGTTGAACCGTCTTGACGAGGCCCTGCGGACCTGCCGTCCGGCGTGAGCCAATTGGCTCGCCGCACAATTCTTCCTGCGGGCGACTTATTTCACTTCGAGCAGTTCGACCAGAAAGTGCAGGGTGGCCTTGGGCGGAATGTCCGGCGGTGCTCCACGGTCGCCGTACCCGAGGCCGGACGGGATTTGCAGTTCGATCATGCCTCCCTTGCCGACCAATTGCATCCCTTCCGTCCAGCCCGGAATGACGCGATTGAGGGGGAAGGAAATGGCTTCGTTGCGCTTGTACGAACTGTCGAAGACCTTCCCGTTGTCCAGCCAGCCGTGGTAGTTCACTTTCACCGTGTTGGACGCCTTGGGCATGGCTCCGTCCCCTTTGCGGAGGACGCGATATTGCAGCCCGGACTTCGTTTCGGTGAATTTCTTTGGGGCATCCTTGTCGAGTTTTCCGGCTCCCTTGGGAAGCTCGGGGAAGGCGACGTCTTTGGCTTCATCCGCACTCATCGTGACCTCCGTTAGAAAAAGAACCAACCCGCACACCGCCACTGCGCCGCACATTCGCATTCCCATGAGACGACTCCGTCGAAAAGGGTGATTTCCATGTTCACGTTCAGCCAGCCGGCAATCTGTCGCCTCGCCGTGAGGCGGGATTGTCATTTCGCGAGCCAGAGTAGCGAACACGTCGGCGCGACGCAAACATGGTTGACGAGTATCCCCGCGCTGTCGATGATCGTCCCATGCACGCGAACCGATGGAGAACTTTGTTCGGCCTTTCCCTGCTGGCGACCGCCGTTTCGACCAGTCTGCCGACGCAGACGGTCGTTGGGCAAACGCGTGCAGGAGCGGACGACGACACCGTCAAGAAATCACCGGACAATGCCGCGGACGACCCGTTGGTTTCCTGGCGAACCGGAGTCCGTGTCCGATCCGTTTCGACGATTCCCGGCCGGCACACGATCCACAGTTACTACGTCTGCAATCCGGAAAGTCCCGATGGCCGGCGAGTCCTGTTTTATGCCTCGACGCGAGCCAACGGCTACATCGGCGATCTCTGCATTCTCGATCGCGTTTCGGGACGGGAGACGGTCCTCGTGCGAGACGTGTCTGTCGAGGATGCCCATCGCGCGGCGTGTCAGCAGTGGATATCGGGGGGCCGCCGGGTCGCGTATCACGAGGTTCGCGACGGCCGGTGGCGGGTGGTCGTTGTCGACGCGGAGACGGGAATGCCCACGGTCACCGTCACTGACCGGCAACTGGCGTTTGGCCAACCCAATGGCGACCTGCTGCCGATTTACGGCTGTCATTGGAATCCGGGCGAGCATCGCGATCTGGAACTGCTCAATGCGGCAACCGGCGATGTCCGCACCGTCGTGACCGCCGAAGCAGTCCAGAAGAAATACGGGATGTGGCTGCAAAAGGAATTTGGGGGCAAGCCGATCTCGATCTTCTTCCCCGTGCTCAGTCCCGACGGGAGTCGCGTCTTCTTCAAAATTGCGGCGGGAAGCGGCGGCCAAGATTTCATGTCAAAAAATGCCAGCCACCGGCAGGGACTGGTCAGCTACGATCTGGAACGCGACCGCTTCCTGTTTCTCCGCGAAAAGTGGGGCCACCCGGCGTGGCACCCCGATTCGTCACGGATCATCGAGATGGGCAATCTTCTGCTCGACGCCATCGACGGTTCCGTGACCCGCATTCCCAACCTCCCGAATCTCAGAGGCTCGCATCCCTCCGTCAGCCCCGACGGTCGGTTGATGGTGACCGACGGGCTGACTGATTCGCCCGGCGTTGGCGGAAAGCCCGGCGAGTGGAGCGTGATGGTTGGTGATTTACGCGGCAACCGTCACGAGTTGCTACACCGGTTCGACAACACTCGCGGTGCAAAGTCCTGGCGACGATCTGATCCGCACCCTGCCTTCAGTTCCGACAGCCGGAGAATTTACTTCAATGTCAGTGACGGCGACTTCACACAACTGTTCGTGGCTGAGATGCAGTCGGAGTGATTCAGTGGTTGAGAAAATTTCACAGGGAGCGAGGGAGTTAGCTCTCTGTTAGTTTATTTGTGCAACGGAGGCTGTCAAATGGGGAGCGTCAATCGCAAAGCGATCAGCGACGAGGTAACGCACGCCATGCACGTCATCCGAGAGGCGTACCCGGAGTTCGAGCCGGTCTTCGGCGGGCATAGTGCTTATGGTGGGCACCGAGCACCGAGGGATCACACGATCTCTTTCCGGCTACGGGACCAGTGGGGGCAGTATCACTCGAACGCTGTATGGATTCTTCCGCAATACATGGCCTCGCTGACGATTGCCGATGTGCGTGCGATGGTTTCGCATGCCAACGGCAGCCGGCAAAAGAAGGGCAAGAAACGGCGTTGAGCGTGTAGCGGAGTGATCGCACGTTTCTCAGGCGAACAATCTGCGGTCTGACGCCCCCGCTCGCCAGCACATTTCTTTCATCACAAGTCACGGTGAACTCATGTCGCACTTCTCTCCCTGGATTGATGGTTCGATCGTCGGGTTATATCTGCTGATCACGATGGCCGCCGGGATCTACGTGAGAAAGTACGTCGGCAAGGTTGAGGACTTCCTGGTGGCCGGGCGCGAGATGGATGTGTTTCTCGGCATTGCCTCGCTGGCGGCGACGGAGTTTGGCATCGTCACCTGCATGTACACGGCCGAGGCGGGCTACAAGTACGGATTCGCGGGAGCGACGCCCGGGCTTTGTCAGGCACTGGCGATGCTGGTCATCGGGCTGACGGGCTTCTGCATCAAGCCGCTGCGCGATTCGGGAGTGCTCACCATCCCCGAACTTTTCGAGAGGCGTTTCGGACCGCGTGTGCGCTGGGCGGCGGGGCTGGTCATTGTTCTCGGCGGGCTGCTCAACATGGGGGTGTTTCTCAGGATCGGCGGCGAGTTTTTGGTGCTCGTGTGCGGAATCGGCGGTGATACGTTTCCGCTCGAATGGATGATGACCATCCTGCTGGTCATGGTTGCCGTGTACACGATCCTCGGCGGGATGCTGAGCGTGCTGGTGACGGACTTCTTGCAGTTCGTCGTGATGAGTGTCGGACTGATTGCGGTGACATTGCTGATTCTGGTGAACGTCGGCTGGGACAAGCTCGCGGCCACTGTCGCGGAGAAACACGGACCGGGCGGGTTCAATCCGTTCGTGCATCCCGAACTCGGCTGGTCGTACGTCGTGTTTCAGATGCTCGTCACAACCGCCGCGACATTGACCTGGCAGACAAGCATCGCACGTGTGCTGGCGTCCAAGGACACCGCGACTGGTCAGAAGGTTTACTCGCGGACCAGCTTCTTCTTTGTCTGCCGGTTTCTGATCCCCGGTTTGTGGGGCATCGCCGCGCTGGCCTTTTTCGCCGGACATGAACCGGCCAACGCACTGCATGCAATGCCACAATACCTGGCCCAGTTCGTGCCGGTCGGCCTGATGGGGCTGTTGATCGCCGCGATGTTGGCGGCGGACATGTCGACCGATTCGTCGTACATGCTCACGTGGGCCAGCGTGATCTACAACGATCTGCTGGCACCGTGGCATCGCGGTCGGTGGTCGGACAAGACCGGTCTGCGCGGCATTCGGTTGATCGTGGCGGCGATCGGCGTGTTCCTGCTGCTGTATGGTTTGTGGTATCCGATGCAGGGCAACGTCTGGGATTACCTCGCCGTGACCGGCACGATTTATCTCGCGAGCATCTCGACCCTGCTGATCGCGTGCTGCTACTGGCGCGCTGCGAACGACTGGGGGGCGATCGCCGCCATCATCACCGGAGCGGTCATCCCCACGAGCTTTTTGGTCATGCAACAACTCGCCGTGACGCAGCCGTTCACAAAGTCCATCGGCCCGTATTACTCCGGCATCGCCGCGTATGTTGCCGCCGTGATCGCGATGATCTCTGGCTCACTGCTGAAAAACGCGCTGCGTCCGTCCGAGCCGAGCCTTCCGTTGTCCGAGGTATCCGCATGAGTCTTTCCGAACGCGTGTGGTGGTTGTTAACTTTTGGTTCCGTCGGCTGGTATCTGACCGTGACGATCTACGTCTCTGTGCGCGGGGCGTTCGACATCCGGCACATGTTAAGACGGCTGGACGAACAGCACTCCAACACAATGGTTGAGAAACCGCAGGAGCCGAACGCATGAGCACGCCGAAGCGACGAATCCTGCTGGCTGAGTGCATCCACGAAGTGTGTTCGTTCAATCCCGTGCCCTCGCGTTACGACGACTTCTTCGTCAATCGCGGCGAGCAATTGCTCGCCTTTCATCGCGGGATCGGCAGCGAGGTGTCCGGAGCGCTGAGCGAGTTCACCCCGCGATCCGACATCGAAGTCGTTCCAACATTCGGTGCTCGCGGGATCGCCTCGGGAGGAACGATTCCGGCTGCCGATTTCGATCGGCTGGCAGGCGAATTCCTCGACAGTCTGCGAACCGCCGGGCC
Organism: Planctomycetales bacterium; assembly: GCA_016235885.1. Lineage (GTDB taxonomy): Bacteria > Planctomycetota > Planctomycetia > Planctomycetales > Planctomycetaceae > JACRIH01. Next base: position 15,101 of record JACRIH010000555.1, read on the forward strand.
GGTCGATGCCGCGTATTTCGCACTCCACGGTGCAATGGCCGCCGAACAGGAAGACGATCCCGAGGGATTTCTGTTGGCCGAGGCTCGCAAGATTCTGGGGCCGGACATTCCAATCGTCGCCTCGTTCGATCTGCACGGTGTGCTCACCGATCGCATGCTGGAGCACACGAACGCGATCGTGCTCTATCACACCTATCCGCACGTCGATTTTTTCGAGACCGGCCAGCACGCCTCCCGGTTGTTGCTCCGTCTGCTCGCGCGGGAGATCAAGCCGGTGACGGCCATCGTCGAGATTCCCGCGCTCGTGCGCGGTGACGAATTGATCACACGTACCGGCGTGTACGGCCGGCTGATTACCGAAGCCCAGACCATCGAGCACGGCCCGGGCGGCCTCTCGGCCGGCCTGTTCATCGGCAACCCGTTCACCGATGTTCCCAATCTGCGATGCTACAGCGTCGTGACCACCGATAACGATCCCGACCGCGCGAGTCGCGAAGCGCTCCGCCTTGCCAACGAATTCTGGCAACTTCGCGAACAGATGCAGGCCCGCCTGACGCCACTGGACGAGAGCGTCCACTTGGCGGCCGAGACCCAGGGAACGGTGATCCTCGTGGACGCCGCCGACGCGACCAGTTCCGGTGCATCGGGGGACAGCAACGCGATCCTGCGGCAACTGGTGTTGACCGGTTATCGCGGTCGGGCGCTCCTGCCGATCGTCGATCTGCACGCGGTGGAAGCGGCGTTCGCGCAGGGTGTGGGTGGGACCGTGCAGACGCAGATCGGCGGGGCGTTGGATCGGCGTCGCTTCACGCCGCTGACAATCATTGCCCAAGTGAAAATGCTGTCCGACGGCCGGTTTCGCAGCGAGTCATTTCATCAGGAATGGTTTTCCGGTCGGACGGCGGTCCTGCAAACCGGTTCGATCACGCTGGTGGTGACCAGCCGTCCGGTGCATTTGTTCGACCGCTCGTTGTTCTTCGCTCACGGCCAGGACCCGCGTCATTTCGACTTGGTCGTGGTGAAATCTCCGCACTGCCAATCACACATGTTCGCCGATTGGTGTACCCGCCTGATCAACGTGGACGCACCCGGTTCCACCAGCGCCAACCTGCCCACCCTCGGTCACACCCGTTGCCGCCGGCCGATTTTCCCTTTGGACCGTGACGTGACCTTCCAACCCCGAGTACGGTTGTTCTCGCGCTGAACCACGACCAGCAGCACGATGCCCTTTCGCAGTGATGGCGGGATGTGACCGACGCCGCCGAAGTTAAGTCCCAGTCGCTCGGTTCGCCCAGCTTCGGGTACCCCAAACCTTTTGGATGAATTGAGCGTACGGATCCTCGGCGACCTGCAACAGGCAGTTTTTCAGTCCCAGAGCGGAAACGCCAAGCGCGGTGGCAAGCGCTTCCATCTTGTTGGTCGCCTCCTGCTTGATTCCCAAGTCCTCGCTCTGGAGTTCATCGTAGAGCCAAATCACCTCAGACGCGCCACGCAAGCCGAATTTGCGCGACGTCGCCAACCCCTCTTCCAGGTACATCCACAACAACGCCTGACTCGCGATGTCAAGGACGCAAATGATATCCAAGCCAGTTCGCACCGAGACGGAAATCGGGTCGCAGTAGGCGAGTTCGATCACCGTGTTGATGCCGTCGTCAGCCAGTCGCTCGGCATTCCCGCGATCGATTCCTTGCAGATCGAGCAGCTTGCCTTCGGCCTTTCCCTCAACGTCGATGCTGGTCATTTTGAGTGCGGCCATGCCGGCCCGTCTGGCGATCGTCATCAATGTCTGCGTGGGAAATGTGCCGAGAATGTACGCCACGGCCGGCGAGACCGCTTCGTTGGCAAGTGACGACAGGGCGTATGCCATGGGAACGGCAATCAGCAGTCGAAAAGTCATCCAATGCACGTCGGCCGGCAGGAAGCGGCGCGACTGTGTCTTTTCCAACTGGTCAAAGAGCACCCATGTCATGCCTCCAGCCAAGGCGAATAATGCCAGTTCGTACGGTGCGTGCGAAGTGGCATTCGACGAATTCAACCACTTGGTGACATGCGATCCGCACCAGACAACAGCGCAAATCAAGACTGCGGCATAGGCGACCATGGGAACAACAAAACTCAGGGATCCGAATCGCCGGGAATAGTACCGATCAAACTGCACGCCAACGTCGGCTGCTTCATTCGTCTCCCCGGTAAAATAATCGAGGTACAGTTTTCGGGCATTGCCATCGAGCAGACTGAGCAATTCATCTTTGCGGTCTTTATACCCATTGAACATATAGACGACCGCGGGACCGATCAGCAAAACAAAGATCAGTAACTCCACGCAGACTGTTTTCCAATGGTGGTAGGCCAACGAAAACCTGCCGAATCGCAGGACGTGTGTTGACTGGATCACCTTGAGTGCCGGCAATTCGCTGAGCTGTGCCAGTCCCTTGGTGGAAATCAACCCTTCGTCGATCTGCAGCGTGCGCAGGTGCTCCAGACTTTTGAGATGCACCAATCCATTTTCCGTAATCTTGGTCGAGTCAATCCGCAAGTTTTCGAGGTCTGGAAAAACCCGCAACTCGGTCAGGTCTTCATCAACGGCGTCGGTGCCATGCAAATCAATGGCCACGACCGGGTGACCGGCTCGCGTTTTGTGCTGCTCGATGCTTCCACCGAGGTCTTCAATTCTTTTGATGACCGCCGCCTCTGTGAGCTTTGTCTCCGCGGGTGCCGGCGTTTGAGCCATCGCGGGGACACATACGAGAGCGCAGACTAGGAAATGCAGAAGTCGCATGCGTCACCAATCAAGTGAATTCGATGGGGTAGAGGATCACGAGAGGCACGGCATGCCCGATCGTCAGCAGGGGACCGGGAGGACAACATCGCCTCGAGACCGGATTCAAAAAACGCGACAGAATTGCAAAGTCGAGATCAGCAGGTGGCGGGATTATCGCTGTCAGAGTCATGCGGTGCAAGCGGCCGATGCATCACGATTCAGGCCAGCGTTTGCGAATGACGCACTTGGGTCGTCAACAAGTGAACTGCTCATTCAATCGACGTGCGGGCGGAGGGAACTTTATCTCACGGCGGCCGCAAGCCGCCATCGGCCTGGAGTTGATCGGCGATCTGAGTTCACCCGGTATCTTCGAAGGAATGGCTGTTGCGCGATGCTTCTGTTGGTGATGCAAGTGCACGGTCAGCGCGAGACAGTAAGGTGGTGGATTCTCGCGATGTGGTCGTGCTGGACAATTGACGCCGTGGCTGTTGTGTGTCACTCAGGCGGTCCGCCAGCATTGATGTGGAATTGTTTCCCACGACTCTGGTGCGAGACCACGTCATGTGTCACTCGACAATCGACCTGACCATGAACGTCCACACCGATCCCAAGCTGTTCGACCTTCACGGCACGGTCGAATCACTGCCGTCACTCTCGCCAGCCGACAGCCGAAACGTGATGGCCGCGACCGACACGGACAACGTGCGTCCAAGTGCCGTTGCACCAACCGTTGCGCTAACCTCTGATTTTTCGTGCAACTCAGAGTCAACCGCTGACACAACGGTATCTACCCGGCAACCCTCAGCGGCAGTAACCAACCTCAACGCAACCGCATCGGGTGTCAACGAAAAAAGCTCGCTGACAACTGGTGTCAACGAGCCAGAAGAAATCGGAATGACAGAACGTCTGTTGAACTTTTTTCGAGTTCGTTGAGGCAATGGGGGAACCTGTTAGCACGACAACGTACTTTCGTTCGTAGTCCCGGCTTTAGACGGAATCCGCGAGCCGTCTAAAGCCGGGACTACGAACAATCGTGCGCAGTAGTGTTAGTTAATGCCACACAGAAAGTTATGGCCTGAGCCACAAACTCGACCTGCTCGAAGTGATCGGGTCGATGACCCAATAACAGATGCACCGCGTCCTGAACTGAACTCTGGGGGCCATCGAGAAACAGGTTGATTCCACGAACATGCCGATACCGAAAGCCGGCCGACTCCATCGCCTGAGTGATGGCGCGCAAGTCGTCGCGACGAATGAGCAGGTCGACGTCCTGCGTGAATCGGTACGCTGCAGGTTGGGCCTGGTTGATCCAATGAATCACCGCCTTGCCGCTCACGGGGAATGGCGGGGATTCCAAAGTCCTACAGCAAGCTGGCTTCTCTGACCACACGGCCGTTCACAAGACACCTTCCTCGTCCACCAGCAACAGTCGTTCGATCTCGTTCGTCTTGAAACCCACCGCCATTGGTTGTCTCACTCCGGGCAGGACGACGGAATCGTACAGTTCGGTGACCAGCGTGCCGTCCAGGCGCAGCCAGTGGGCGATGGTGCCGGTGCGCAGGTCGATGACCTGCAAACCGCACTGCGGTTCTGCCCCGCGATGGCTCAGGCGGTCGTCCAGTTCCAGTCCGTGAAACGTGACGTGCCGCGGTTTCGACAGCGTGACCACGGCGTAGTCGCCCGCGAACGCCATCCCGCGCAGGTAGCCGGGACAGAAGGCAATCGGTTCGAACTTTCCGTTGCCGAGATCGACGTGGCCGAACTCGCCGGTGCCCGAGTTCAGCACCCACAACCGGTCGCGATACCAGCGCGGCGAATGTGGCATCGACAAGCCGGACGTCACGGTTTCGCCCGATGCCACGTCGATCACACATCCGCCATCGCGACGTCGGTCTCGCCAGCCATCCGCGACGTCCGACCGAGCGACCACTGTGACAAACGCCGCCCGTCCATCGCGCATCGCCAGGCCATTCAAATGACAACGGTCTTCCGGCACGAGACCGCTCAAAAACGGCGGACGCCACAGCGGCTGAAAGCTCGCCCGTTCGCTCAACGTCGCCAGGCAACCGAACAGCGTGCTGATGAAAATCACTCGCCCCTGCGCATCGACGGCCACATCGTGAACGTCCAAATCTCCCGTCGTGTAGCCGACTCGGGGTACGTAGGCGACGTCGTATCCGCGCTGAACCCATGCGGGGATTTCCGAGCCGGGGGACGGCTGGTCGGTTTCGACAGGAGCGTGCGGCACGACCTGCGCCGGGGCCTTTTCGAACCGCCAGATTTGAAACTTTGTGCTGAGCCACAACGTCTGTGCGTCCGGCGCAGCCCACAGACCCATGCAATGATTGAACGTCCGCTCGAACACCGAGATCGCGTGATCCGGCTTGCGGCCCACGAAAAACATCTTGCCGGTCTGATACGTCGTGAACGCCAGACTGATTCGCTGCTCCGCCAGCCAGTCGAGAAAATGCCGCGACCCCAGCACGTTCAACCACGGCTGCGACGCGCTGACCGGCGCATTGGCCTGCTCGATGTACTCGACCGTCCTGTCAGAACGACTCTCGGCCATCTCGTCCGGCAACACAGCAACCTCCCCCATTGCTCACCACGGTTGCGATCTTCAGACATCACCAGATGCCACCAGACTGCGTCTCAGAGGCTATCGTGTCGTTCCTGTCGAAGTCAAAGATCGAGAGAACATTCTTGGAGGCAGGACGGGAATTCCCGTGTGTGGCACGAACGCCGGTCAGATTGATGTACCGCCAGTGGGATCGGTCAACCAGTCCGGCAGCTTGCGGCGGGCGCGAACGAAGATCGCTCCAGTGAACGCGCCGTTGCCGATCGTCAGGGCCACGACCGCACCGATCGCTCCGTAGCTCGGGACGAGGGCCGCGTTCAGCCCCGCGTCCAGCAGCACGGCAGCCACAATCAGCCCGAGCAGAAATCGGAAGTCATTGAATCGCAGCAGCAAATTGACGTACGGGCTGAACGCGAACAACGCCACATTCGCCACGCACAAGATTTGAAATGTCAGCACAGCGACCGGATATTTTCCCTGATCGATCCACGGTAGAACCCAGGGAGCCACCGCCGCCGCCAGCCCGGCAATCGGCACAAACGCCAGGAGCATCTGCGTGTGACGTCGGTACACGCCGCGGATTTCCTCGATCGTGCGCACCTGTTGCAGCAGCGGGAACAGCACGGTGTTCACCGCATTGAGCGCCAGCGACAGCACGAGCGCGTAGCGCGTCGCCGCACCGAACGTGGCCACGTCGATCGATTTGCCGAGCATTTTGAGCATGAACACTTCCACTTGCAGCAGAAACGCCATCAGAAAGAAATAGCCGAACAGGAACACGAAATCACCCCGCACAATTCGCGATGCCAGTCGCAGCGCGGGTCCTACTCGCAGCACGTCGCGCCAGTCGATCTCGCGACCGAACGCGACGAGAAACACCGCGAACATTGAAACGGCTTGCGCCGCGAGCGCGTGCCACGCCTGCAACACGTCGCCCGCGAAAAACGGAACTGCCAGCAGTCCGACCAGCAGCGCCGCGCGAGCCAGTTCGACGGACGAGAACCGCCCGAAGCTCAAGCGTTGTTGAAAACACGTCCGGGCGAAGTCGAGGCAGCAGGTGGCCACGATCGACAGCAGCATCCAGCTCTGCACAACGTCGTCTCGCCCAGCGATGGCCCACACCGCCGTCGCCGGCACGAGCACAGTCCAGACTTGCAACCCGAGGAACAACCCCGGCGGCTGATCGGCGACGAACTCGCGATGCCCGGCAATGTAGATGCGGTTGAGGCTGCCCGAGACCGCTTGCGTGGCCACGGCAATGATCGACATGGCGAACGTGTACCGGGCGTATTCGTCTGGCGACAGCAGACGGACGAGGAAAAACCCCGTCACCACCAACAGCGACTTGGCCAGCACATCCAGCACGTAAACGATGACGACCGATTTCATGCCGCTCGCACAGTTCGTCACTCCCCGGTTTCCGCTTTCTGATTTCAACCGGGCGGCGGTCGTAACACAAAGGCTCGCAATGGATCAAGGCGGGTTCGCATGGCTCGCGAACTGAGCCGGACTGATCTCGCGACAAACTGCAAATTCAGTTAGGTTCCCGCCCCTTTCATCGTTCGCGAATCGCCTCACGACTCTTCCCAACAACACCAACCATGTCCACCGCGTCGGTCACAACGCAGGGAAATGTCATCCACGCCGTGGGCCGGTCGGCGGTGCGATGTACGCAGGCCGTGGGAGATCTCACGCTGTTTGCGGGGCAGGTGTTGACGGCGGTCTCCACACGATTGCCGCGACGCAGCGTGCTGGTGATGAATCTGTACCAGGTCGGCGTCGAAAGCGTCCCCGTGGTGATGATCACGGGGATGTTCATCGGCATGGTGCTAGCCGTCCAATCGTACAATCAGTTTCACATCCTGCACGTCGAATCGCGGCTGGGGTCATTGATCGCCAGCACATTACTCAATGAACTCGGGCCGGTGCTGGCCGCCGCCATGCTCGCCGGTCGAGTCGGCAGCGCGATGGCGGCCGAACTCGGCACGATGCGGATCACCGAACAATTCGACGCGCTCGAAGTGCTGGGAGCACAGCCGGTGCGCTATCTCGTCGTCCCCCGGTTCCTCGCCTGCTGTCTGCTCATCCCCCTTCTGACAATCGTCGCCGACGCGATGGGAGTGCTCGGCGGCTGGATGATCTCCACGAAAATGCTCGACGTACAAAGCCACGCGTTCTGGTATCACGCCGAACGCTCGGTGGGATACTGGGACTTGTTCGCGGGCGTGTTGAAGAGCGTGTTTTTCGGAGCGGCCATCGCGATCGTGGCCTGTCACCGCGGGTTCCGCTGCGCGGCGGGAGCCGAAGGAGTCGGCCAGGCGGCGACGCAGGCGTTCGTGATCGGGTTTGCTTCCATTCTCGCGCTGGACTTTTGTCTCGGAACGATCCTGAACTTCATCTACTTCTACTTGTGGCCGGTATGAATCATGGCGGACGACCAGCCGTTCCTCGAACTGCATCATGTGAGCCAATGGTTTGGCCCGCAGGAGGTGCTGCGCGACGTGAACCTGCAAATCGGCCGTGGCGAAACGCTGGCGATCGTCGGTGAAAGCGGCTGCGGCAAAAGCGTGACGCTCAAGCTGCTGATTGGGTTGCTCACTCCGGCGGATGGCGAAGTGCGATTGCAGGGCCGCGCTCTTGAAAAGCTGTCGCCGCGCGAAATGGCTCGGGCGCGATTGCGGTTTGGTTTTTTGTTCCAGGGGGCGGCACTGTTCGACAGTTTGACCGTTGCGGACAACGTGGCGTTCGGGCTGCGGCAGAACATGCGGATGCCGGAATCGGAAATTCTGGAGATCGTGCGCGACCGCCTGCACGAAGTCGGCCTGCCACCCTCCATTTGCCGCAAGAAACCAGCCGAACTGTCCGGTGGACAACGCAAGCGCGTGGGCTTGGCCCGGGCGCTGGCCCTCACGCCCGAGATCATGCTCTACGACGAACCGACCACCGGCCTCGACCCGATCATGACCGACGTGATCAACGAACTCATCCTGCAAACTCGGGCACAGCGGCCGGTGACGAGCATCATGGTCACGCACGAAATGACCACCGTCCGCAAAGTGGCGGATCGAGTCGTGATGCTTTGTCCGGTAGCACGCCTCGATCCCGGTGAGCCTCAAATCGTATTCGACGGCACGCCCGAAGCGGCGTTCTCGTCGGCAGACCAGCGTGTTTACCAATTCGTCCACGGCCAGGCTCGCGAACGACTGCGCGAAATGGCGGGATGAGGAGGAAGTAGATTGTGGATTGTTTGCTGACTTCTGACTGTAGTCCGGATCCCTTGGTCCGGACGTCGCCGCGTCCGGACCAAGGGGTCCGGACTACCTGACCTCTGACGGACGGGCAAGGTGCCCATCCCACATCCCATGAACGAACGACAACTCCAATTCCGCATCGGCCTGTTCGTGATCGCCGCCAGCTTGACCGCCGTCGGGTTGCTCGTACGGTTCGGCGAACTGCGCTGGCTGTGGGAAAAGAACTACACCGTCCTGATCCAGTTTGAAGATGCCACGGGGCTGCATCCCGGATCGCTCGTGCGCAAGAACGGCGTGATTATCGGCAGCGTGCGCGAGTTGTTTCTGAACGACGAACAGAGCGGTGTGCAAGTCGCCCTCAGCATCAACGAGGACCAGAAGCTGCGCCGGGACAGCGTGCCACGGCTCACGCGGACGCTCCTGGGCGACGCCAGCATCGACTTCACGCCGGGACGCAGCGACGAATTCATCAAGCCGGGAACCCGGATCGAGGGGAAGCCCGATGTCGATCTGAATACGCTCGTCACCCGGCTGGAATCGAAACTGTCCGGCACAATGGCAACGTTTGAGGCGACGAGCGAAGAGTGGCGCAAGGTCGGCCAGAACATGAACAGCCTCGTCGAAACCGAACGGGGCAACCTGCGGCAGATCATCGAACAGGCCGCCCTGTCGCTGCAAGAATTTACGGTCGCCATGAACCACGCCAATCGCGTGTTGGGCGACGAACGCAATCAGGAAAACTTGCAGAAGGCGCTCGCCGCCCTCCCCGCGATGGTCGATGACACCCGCCGCACGATCCAAGCCGTCCGCGGCACCGTCGTGAAGATGGATCAGAATCTGGACAACCTCAACAAGGTGACCACCCCGCTCGCAGAACGCAGTCTCACCCTGGTCCGCAAGCTGGACAGTGGAGTCGAACACCTCGAAGGGGTGATGGCCGAATTGCATCTGTTCTCGAAGGCCCTCACGCGGGAAGACGGCACGTTTCAGCAACTGGCCACCAACCCCGACCTCTATCGCAACCTGAACCAGTCGGCCGCATCGCTCCAGATTCTGCTGAAGAACCTCGACCCGGTGGTGAAGGACATGCGCATCTTCGCGGACAAAGTCGCGCGGCATCCCGAACTGATCGGCGTCGGCGGCGCGTTCAAGGGTAGCTCGGGGTTGAAGTAACGTGCGGTTCGCCCGCCAGTACGATTGCCGCCGCGGCCTACATCACTTGTGGCCGAAGATTCGTTCGACCTGAAACGGCTGCTTCGGCTGCGGCGTGAGGAACACGCGCTGGGATGCGGACGACGAGGGTTTACCGGATTCCGACGGCGGCAAATCCGCCACGTCGAGCGACCAGCCTTTCATCGCACCCGTCGCCGCTTCAAGAACGCCGCGCTCCGAACCCTCGCGACGCTTGAGCGCGATCTTCCATTCGATTCCCTCGGGAGGTGTCGTCGTAACGAAGATCGTTGAATCTTTGCCAGTCGAGTCGTACGCGAGATATCCGCCTCCACGGCTGCACTTGATGCGCGTACCGTCGATGTACCAGCGATCGGGGGCATCCGCGTTGTCAGACACGCGGCCCTGTGATGATCCGGCCACGACAACTCGACCATCGACCACCGACAAAAACGATTTCTGTTTGGGAACACTCTGAAACGGAATGCGAATCGAGAATCGATTCGTTGGGTAACCGGCCAAACACACGGACGTCAGCGTGACGACTATCAACCCCACACACAGTGATCCACGAACCATCGGATCGGCCCTCCGAGGCAACAGCAGGAGACAGGATGTTTGAAATCGTTGCCTGCTATTGGCTCGTCGAGCAGTTTGGTTACGCAGCTTTGTTGGACTTGCTGATGGGCGACGCAAATCGTCACGTCGTCTCGGAGACTTCGCGCAGTGTCACCGCCATGCCGATGAAGCCGCCCCAGGGTAGCGGCAGGTCGGGGAGCCAGGAGACAGGCCAGAGGGTCGTGCGCCAGTGGATGGACGAGACGCGATCGCCAAAGGTCGTTTGCGCGAGCCGCCGCAGTTCACCTGGTGAAAAGAAGTGGGCCGCCTGCCACAGCGGTTTGCCGGAGCGACGGTAGGCGTGGGTCAACAGGCTGTGACGATTCAGCACGCCCAGCAGCAGTCCGCGGCGGGCGACCCGGGCGGCTTCGGCGAGGGCCTGACGTGGATCGGCGACAAATTCCAGTGTCGTGATCAGTGCCGTGACATCAAACGAACGGTCCTCGAACGGCAGAGCCAGCGCGTCGCCGGCGCGGTATTCGCCACCGTTTAGGAGTCGGGCTTGTGCCAACATGGCGGGGGAACTGTCGAGGCCCGTGGCGCGATAGCCGAGTTCGCCGAACCACCGCGTGAAGTGACCGGTCCCGCATCCGACTTCGAGAATCGTTTGCACATCACCAAAGGTCGGGAGCAGGTTGCGCAGCAGTTGTTTCTCGGCCAGATCGGACTGCCGACCGGCTCCGGAATACCACTGCTCATAGCGACCGGCCAGTTCGGCATCCGCAAATGGATTGGCAACCGGCGGCGCGTTGTCAGGCGGAAGCGGGCGAGTCTCCATCGTTTCCGGTTTCCGGTGGGTTGCCTGACGAATCGGGCGACGGCGTGTGCCGAGCACAGATCGCGTAGTCGCCTGCAGAAGCCCGGAACGGCAACGCCAGCATCTGCGGGAGCCGTTCGACATTCCGCTCGTTGCGCAAATAGGCCAGGCCGATCGTCATGGCGTCGTGCCCGTGGGCGGGCTGCGAATGGTACGTCCCCATCAGAAAATCCCACCACGGCAGGCTGAATCCGAAATTGCTGTTGGTTTCGTGCGGCAGCACCGAATGGTGAACACGGTGCATGTCGGGGGTGACCACGAACAACCGCAGCAGCCGATCCAGCCCCGCTGGAATTCGGACGTTGCCGTGATTGAACATCGACGTAGCGTTCAGCAGAACTTCAAACACCAGCACGCTCCACACGAGTGGCCCCAGCGCCGACACCACAGCGATCTTCAGCAGCATCGACACCAGGATCTCGACTGTGTGGAATCGCAGGCCGGTCGTGACGTCAAAGTCGAGGTCCGCATGGTGGACGAGATGGAATCGCCAGAAGGCGGGCACGGCATGCGACATCACGTGTTGCAGATACACGGTGAAGTCCAGCAGCACGACGGCAAGTGTGAATTCAATCCATTCCGGCATCGCAAGCTGGTTGAACAATCCCCATTCGTGCTTCTCGGCCAGGGTGGCGGTCCCCACGGCGGAAAGCGGTAGAATCAGTCGGACCAGCACCGAGTTGAGCGCCACCAGCGCGAGATTGCTGAACCATCGCAGCGGCTTCCCGACCGTCAGCGGACGGTGCGGGGCCAGCACTTCCCACACGCCCATTGCCAGCAGAATGCCGACGAAGCAGGTGACGCGGATCGCGGTTTCGAGGGAACAGGTCATGCAACGTCTCGAAGAATTCTCACATGGAAAGACGACGGTTGGTGTGGGGAAGACCTCGTAGCGATGCAGGTCAGGCTCCGCGGTACACCGGTCGGCACATGTCCAGCGGCTGCTTGACGGAATCGTACGGGGCCGCCGGAGCCGGCGGGATCGGCGGGGCGCTCTTCACCGACAGCCACGCCAGCAACAGCCCGACACCGAAGGCTGACGCCAGCATCGTGGTCGATTGTCGCGACGATTCGGCGCGTCCGCTCCGGGCGCCCGCAGACACAATGATCGCCAGGGTTGCGAACAGCGTCAGGCTCTGCACGGGGGCGGTGCCGAATCCGAGCAGCGCCTGTGGGCACTCCAGAACATTCGTCAGCACGAGGTACTCGTGAAATGCGGCAACGCCCAGTCCGGCCACCGCTGAGGGAAGACTCAGCAAACAAAGAAACCCGGCGCGTCCCGGTTCCACCACCAGACCGATTCCCAGCGTGGCCAGCACCACCATCGCGAATGTCCGCTGGTAAAAGCAGAGCGGACACGCCTTGAGTCCCATCCCCAAGCTCAGGTACAGGCTGCCAGCAGTGCCCACGAATGCCAGAAGCAATGCGACGCGAGCCCAACCCAACGCCGGGTTCCCGCCCGCGGCGCTGCGCGGCGCAAGTTGATTCGGACAAGTTGACGTTGTACTGCTAGACATGGGGAAGCTCTCAAAAGAATACGGGTTTGACGGTCACGTTTTTTTCACGGATCGACGACTGCCGGGGCGACGCCGTACGGCACCGACGATGGGATTGCGCGGCTCACCGGTTTCGACCGGGTGACCGAGCAGCTTCCAATCCGGGAAGCCGACGCTCAGCCGAGCCGCGTTGAAGCCCTTGCGTTGCAGCAGAGCCACCGCCTCATCCGCGAACACGCAGTACGGACCGCGGCAGTACGCGACAATCCGGCTGCGCTGCGGCAGTTCGCGCAGGCGGCGTTGCAGTTCGTCGACAGGGATCGACCGAGACGTGGGGATGTGTCCGCTGACATACTCGCCGACCGAGCGGACATCGAGCACCGAGACGTCCCCCTCCCGGATCAGCCGTTGCAATTCGTTGGCATCGACCGATTGCATGGTCTCCCGGTCCTTGAGATACGTGTGAACGACCTGCTCCAATTCCGCATACCGGACCTCAGCCACTTCGCGGATCGCCTGCCATAGCCGAATGACCGAATCGTCGGCCAGGCGATAAAAAATGAACAGCCCCGCGCGTCGCGTCTCCACCAGCCGAGCGCTTCGCAGCACCTGCAAATGCCGCGACGCATTGGCCACACTGGTGCCGATTTCGCCTGCAATCTCCTCGACCGTGCGTTCTGATTGAGCCAGTACATCGAGGACTCTCAACCGGTGCGAACTGGCCACCGCCCGCCCCACGCGAGCAAATTGCTCGAAGAGGGACGACTTGAACTCGTGCTTCAGGGTGGGATTCATGTATTCAATAGACCAATTGAATAGAAACTGGTCAAGCCCGCGTAGCCCAGCGGGAACGACGGTCATCGAGACACTGAGGTGCCCTCAGTTTCTGTACCAAGTGTTATGAGAGGCTATCCGAGAAGTGGCATTTGACCGTGGGATAGGCTTCCAGCCTGTCGTTTTTTCGCAGTTTCGCAGGCTGGAAGCCTACGCCACGGACCTTCTCGGATAGCCTCTGAGAGTTTAGGTTTGGGTTGGGGTCATGGAACAATCGCGACGTGAAGGGGGACGAGCGCCACCAATCTCGTTGCAAAATGATGGGTCTCGTTCCTCGACCCACTCTACGGCTACTACGGATACGGCTTCCTCACCAGAGGTAGCGAATCCAAACTGGAGTAGGCTCGCCAGTACTCGCTCGGGCGTGGAACAGACGTTTTGCGATTCGAAGTGCATGGATGTCATCGACCCGTTTGGCAACCGGATTCGGTTCAATGAGGATCTCAAGACGGGCCAAGGCGGTTAATTGGGACTCACGCAGTGAAGGGATTTGAACAGAAGGCAACGAAGGGAACGAAGCACGAACTTTCTGGGGCTTCGTTCCCTTCTGTTCCTATCGATAGCGGACAAGGTTCACTTGGCACGCAAGTCAGTGTAGCCGGCTCTCGCCGAGAGCCGGTTTTCGCTCTCGGAAAGAGCTGGCTACACTTCGTGCTGATCACATTGCAGACGATGCTGACGACAAGCGGAGTTCTGTCATGCCTCGAACACGCCAAACTCGTGCGGTCAAATCTGTGCAGCCGCACGTCAAAGTTTGGATGGAACGCGGTGGCGAATACCTGTTCGGCTACGGGATCGCCGAAATTCTGCGGGCCGTCGATGAGTCGGGTTCCACCAAGGAGGCCGCCGAGGCGCTCGGCAAGAGTTGTCGGTACGTGTGGGGCCGGATCAAGGATGCAGAAACTGCCCTCAATGACGTCCTCGTCGAAACCCGTGTCGGCTGCAGTGATGCCCAGCGCAGCAATCTGACTCCGCTGGGAAAACGGCTGATGACCGACTTCCTCGACCTGCGCGAACGGGTGTTTGCGATGGTCGAAGCGGAGTTTCGCAAACGATTTCGGCTGTGATGCGGGAACCTACGAAGACGTCACGTTGCGAGTGAAGGCTAAAAAACTCGTGGCAGACGGTCGGTGGACTCGGTCAAGTGTCGCAGGCCGGACAGGGCACTGGCGATCGGCTGATCGGGCGTCATGCGCCAGTCCCAGTTGTCGGCGGCGATGCCGGGGCGATTCATCCGCGCGGACGAATCGAGAACCAGCAAATCCTGTACGGGGACGATGGCCACGCGGGCGATGGACGACCATGCCAGGCGAATCAGATCCCAGACGATGTCCTGTCCGTCGGTGTGCGTCAACGAGCGGACGCGATGGCGGTCGTCGTTGGTCAGCGACCGATACCAACCGAGCGTGGTGTCATTGTCGTGAGTGCCGGTGTACACGACCGAGTTCTGATCGTAGTTCTGCGGCAGAAACCAGTTGTTCGGATCGCCATCGAACGCGAACTGAAGCACGCGCATGCCGGGCAGACCGAACTGCTTTCGCAGATCCTGCACTGCGTTGGTGATCAGGCCAAGGTCTTCCGCGATCATCGGCAGACTTCCGAATGTGGATCGGACGTGGTTCAGGAAGTCGGCCCCCGGCCCCGGTTCCCAGCGGCCGACCTGCGCCGTTTCGGCTCCGGCGGGGATATGCCACGCAGATTCGAGACCTCGGAAATGGTCGAGGCGAATCAGATCGAAATAGCGCAGCACACTGCGAAGACGGCGCGTCCACCACGCGTACCCGTCGTGACGCATTCGCTCCCAATCGTACAGCGGGTTGCCCCACAGTTGGCCGGTGGGACTGAAGTAGTCCGGCGGCACACCGGCGACGACTCGCGGTCGTCGGTGTTCATCGAGCAGGAATTGGTCGGAGTATGCCCAGACATCGACCGAATCGACCGACACGAAGATCGGCAGATCACCGATGACGCGCAGGCCGCGTTCGTTCGCGTACTGCTTGAGCCGCAGCCATTGCCGCACGGCGAGAAACTGTGCGAAACATTCCTGCCGAATTCGGTCGGCGAGTTCTCGCTGCACGGAGGCCAGCGCATCCGGATTTCGCGTCGCCAGGTCGGCCGGCCACTCGAACCATTTCGCGCCGGCAAACCGATGCTTGAGCGCCATGAACAACGCAAACTCATCGAGTTGCCCCGCCTGATCGTGGAGGAACGCTTCGAATTCCTCCCGCAAGACGTGTCCGGCTTCGCTCGAAAAGTTCCGCCAAGCACGATCGAGTACCGTGGCCTTGAACTGTCGAACTGACAGGAAGTGGACGGACTGGTCCGGGTATCCCCCGTGATGCAAGTCGGTCCGGTCGAGCAATCCGTCTTCGACCAGCAGTTCGGGGCTGATGAACAGCGGGTTGGCACCCACCGACGAATACGAATCGTACGGCGAGTCTCCCTGCCCGATCGGACAGAGCGGCAAAACCTGCCACCAGCTTTGCCCCGCTTGGATCAACTGGTCGACCCACACGTACGCCGCTGGACCAAGATCGCCAATCCCGAACGCCGACGGGAGCGACGAAACATGCATGAGCACGCCGGAGGAGCGAGGGAGCGAGGCTTGCGGGTCGGGCATGGGGATGTTGGTGCTGCGAAAGGTGTGGTCGCGATGGGCGGACGGAATATCCAATATCCAACACCCAATGTCCAATGACCAAGTGACAAAGCGGCACTAAAATTAAGTCGCCTTGACCGTCCCGCGGGCACAATCTATATCTCCTGCCCCGATCACCCGATCAGGTCTCTCTTCATCTCTCAGTCTCAAGTTCCGCAACGTAGCCGTCATCGCTCCGCGTGACGAGCCGCACGCTTCACCGACGCGATTTGGCCATTCGGCTCATCACGCGGAGCAGTGATGGCTACGTTGACAATGTCGTCTGGAGCAACCAGACGGCGCGGTCAGCGGAACTTCGGTGCGCATTTCTTCTCTCAACCCAATACGGTGCCGCATGCGAAATGCAGAATGTGGTCTGTGCGAACGACGGTGGATCTCGATCGGCTGCCGATGGGCCTTGCCGGTCGTGATGGCGCTGGCAGTCGGCTCGCTTCCATTCGGATCGGCCAGCGGCGCGGCGGCCAAAGCGAAGGTCAAGGCGGCGGATGACGAAGACGATCCGCCGAAGGAGGCGCAGAAGACGTCGTTCGTTGGCGACTACATCCGCATCTCCGGGATGCACGCCATTGCGATCGAAGGAGTCGGGTTGGTGTCGGGATTGAATGGCACGGGAGGCGACACCGCGCCCTCGCGTTACCGCACCATGCTTGTGGACGAGATGCAAAAGAACGGCGTCAAGCATCCGAACACGATTCTCCGCGATTCTCCGAACTACGCGCTGGTGCTGATTCGCGCCGCGTTGCCTCCGGTCGTCCGCCGGGGCGACACGTTTGATGTGGAAGTCGTGTTGCCCGAGAACACCTCGGCCACCAGCCTCAACGGAGGGTATTTGTTGCCAAGTCGACTGGCCGAGCAGGCGTTCCTGCCGGGCAAGGGGGTGACCAAGGGTCACGAGTTCGCGATCGCCAAGGGACCGCTCTTGCTGTCGCTTCAGGAGAGTGGCAGTGTGACCCAGGCGGCCGGGCAGCGGCGGGCGAAGATTCTCGGCGGCGGAGCGTTTCTCGGTGACGGCCTGAATCACAAGGACCGCAACCTCACGATCTATTTGCTCAACGAGTTCCGCGATGTGCGCAACACCAAGCGCGTGGCCGAACGGATCGGGCAGCGATTTCACCACTACGAACACGGCATCAAGCAGGCGATGGCCACGGCGCACACCGATCAGAAAGTGGAACTGAAGGTCCACCCGCGCTATCGGAGCAATTACCTGCGGTACGTCGAAGTCATCCGCCGGATCGCATTCAAGGAAAACGCCGTCGAAGAGCGGATGCGAATGGAGAAGCTCAAGGTTTCGCTGTTGATCCCGACTCAGGCGTCCGACTCGGCGCTGCAACTCGAAGCGATCGGCACGTCCACCATCCCGATCCTCAAGGAAGGCTTGAAAAGCCGCAGCGCCGAAGTGCGGTTCTATTCGGCAGACGCACTGGCGTACCTCGGCGACGATTCCGGCGCGAAGGAACTGGGCGAGGCTGCGAAGAACGAACCCGCGTTCCGCGTGTTTGCTTTGGCGGCATTGGCCGACTTGAACGAAGCGGTCTCGAATACCGTGCTGCGCGACCTGATGAACACCAACAGCGCGGAACTTCGCTACGGCGCGTTTCGGTCGCTGTGGACGATGGACAAAGCCGACCCGTTCCTGCGCGGCGAGCGAATCAACGACCAGTTCAACCTGCACGTGCTGCGAACGGAAGGCGACCCGCTGGTGCATCTCACGCGGCACCGTGTCCCCGAGGTTGTGCTGTTCGGTCCGGACCAGGAACTCCAGACGCCCGTCGCTCTGTCTGCCGGACGACACATCGTCGTCAGCGCTCCGCAGGGGAGCGACATCATCACCGTCAGCCGCTTTGAACCGAACCAGCCGGACCAGAAGAAGGCCACTTCGCGGCGGGTGGGAGACGTCATTCGAGCGATCGGTGAACTCGGAGCCTCGTACCCGGATGCGGCTCAAATGCTGACACAGGCCGAACGGCAGGGCAACTTGAATTCGCGTCTCGAAATCGACGCGCTGCCACAAGCCGGCCGCGTTTACTACCGGCCGCCGGAAGACATCCCGAACCAGGTCAGCACCGAGAAAACGAAAGTCCGCGTCGGGAAAGCGTCCATGCTCCCCAACCTGTTCCCGTCGGTGAAGGATGACAAGCCGGTAGACGATGCCGACGGAACGGACTCTCCAGACGCAAACGAGGCATCCCGTCGCAGCAGTAAGGACAAGGATACGGCGGGGCAAGCCAGCGTCGCCGACGAAACGGAAGAGACGACCAAGTCTGCCAGCCGGTTCAAGGATTGGTTTAAGAATCCGTTCAAACGGCCTGGCGCGGGACTGCCGCCGCAGTCGGAGTAACGCCGGATCACGATCCACCATCCACCATCCACGACCCACGATTCACGTCCCTTCATGCTCAAATCCCTCGAACTCTTTGGCTTCAAGAGCTTCGCCGACCGGACGCGATTTGATTTCGCGCCCGGAATTACGTGCGTTGTTGGGCCTAATGGGAGCGGGAAGAGCAACGTGGTGGACTCGATCAAGTGGATTCTTGGCGATCAGAGTCCGAAGAGCCTGCGCGGGAAAGAAATGACGGATGTCATTTTCAATGGCTCGGCGACACGCAAGCCGGCGGGATTTTCGGAGGCGACGCTGACGTTCGACAACGCGAAACGGATCCTCGCCGTCGATGCCAACGAAGTGCAGGTCGGTCGGCGGCTGTATCGCAGTGGCGAAGCGGAGTACCTCATCAATCGCGTCCCCGCGCGGCTGAAGGACGTGAAGGATTTGTTTCTCGGCACGGGGGCCGGATCGTCGGCGTACAGCATCATCGAGCAGGGCCGCGTCGATCAGCTTCTGCAAGCGACGAACGTCAACCGCCGGGCCGTGTTCGAGGAGGCGGCCGGAATCAGCCGGTTCAAAGTGAAGAAAGTCGATGCGCTCCGCAAGCTGGAGCGAGTCGGTCAGAACCTGCTGCGGCTCACCGACATCGTGACCGAAGTCGAGACGCGGCTGAACACGCTCCGCAGTCAGGCGACCAAGGCGGCTCGATACCGCGAACTGTCTCACGAATTGCGCGAGCTGCGTGTCGGACTGGCCGCGGACGATTACCGCGATCTCACCGCGAGCCTCACGCAGATTGAAACCGAGCGCGAGTCGTTGCAGCACCAGGTCGAACAACTCACGGCGGCGTCTCGCGAGCTCGAATCGCGGCAGTCCGTCGTCGAAGCCGAGTTGGCCGGCGTTGAAGATCACCTCCGGCATGCCGAGCGGGCGCACGCGGAAAACCGAGAAACGATCGCCGGCCACGAGGCGACGCTGGTGCATCAGCAGGCGCGCCAGCAGGAATTAGAAGCCGAAGCGGGACGAGTCGGGCAGCAGCGGGTAGACCTGACCGCCCGAGTCGATCAAGTGGCTGACGAGCTGGAGCAAACGGTGGACAGCTTGCAGCGCTTTGTCGAAAATCTCGCCCGACGGCAGGCCGAATTGCAGGGGAAAGACCGCGAGATTCAAGAGGTCGCGGCGCTTGTGACGGAGGAACGGTTGCGGCTGGAGGGACACCGTGACCGCAGGTTGGACGCGGTGCGTCAGGCGTCGATCCTGCAAAACCGCGTCACCGGTTTGGAAGCGCAGGTGGCGGGACTGGCCGAGGCTCGCGACAAACTCCTGTCGCGGCGGGCACAGTTCGAACACGCGCTCACGTATTGCCGGGCCGAGTGCGGACGCCGGCAAGCTGCGGCCCAAGCCGCTCTCGAACATCTCACGTCGCTGCGCGTCGAATCCAAAACGATTCAGGATCGACGCGGTGAACTCGCCGCGCGGCTGGATGCGTTGCAGCATCTGCTCGCCGAGCTGCGCGAAAACCGCAGCGGTGCGCTGGCCAGACGAACCCTGCTGGAAGAACTCGAACGGCGGCAGGACGGGATTGGCATCGGTGTCAGGGAAATCCTCGAACGTGCCAAACAGTCGGATCTCCCCCCGTGGCGCAACATCCTCGGCAGCGTCGCCGACCTGCTCGACGTCGACCTGGACAACGCGGCTCTGCTGGAAGTCGCCCTCGGCAACCGTTCGCAGTTGATCGTCGTGGACGATCTCCAGCCGCTGCTGGATTACGTGCAGCATGAGACGTGCGAGATTGTGGGGCGGGTGGGGTTTGTGGCGGTGGACGGAAACGAGCCGCGCAGATGGTCACCCAACAATATCGATACTCCCCTCTCCCCTTGGGGGAGAGGGGCTGGGGGTGAGGGGTCCGTGCAGTCGCGTGGGGCACCCCTCACCCCGAACCCCTCTCCCCCAAGGATAGGGGGGGACGTGTCGCGTCTTCCGACCGACCTCTCCGGCCGACCCGGTGTCGTCCAACGAGCGGACCGGCTCGTGCGGTCGGCGTCTGGCGTGCATCGACTGGCGGAGCATTTGCTGGCGGATACGTGGGTCGTGGCGTCCCTCGACATCGCCCTCGAACTGGCCGGGGGCGCGGGGAACGGGTGTCGGTTTGTCACATTGCAAGGGGAGTTGCTGGACTCGGGTGGCACGTTGTTCGTCGGGACCGTTCGCAGCGAATCGGCCCTCGTGTCGCGGAAGAGCGAGCTGCGCGGGATCAAGAACGATTTGTTGAGATTCGAGCGGCACATCACCGACGGCGAGCGCGAGCAGGAACAGACGACGCGTGCGCTGCGCGACTTGGAATTGCAGTGGCAGCAGGTTCAGAACGACCTGGAACTTGCCAACAGTCATCTGGCCGAACTGAAATCGGACGCCGCCAGTTTGGAAATTGAATTGGAGCGACAGACACAGCAACTCGCCGAAGTCGATTCGGAACTGGCCGGTGGCGAGGCGGGATGGCGATCGCAACACCTGGAACTGGATCACTCGCGCGAGGAGTGGAGTCGCTACGAAGAGGTGCTGGCGAGCCTGCGCGACGAGATCGAGTCCACCGAACGGAGTATCGCGCAGAGCGAACAGGTTCAACAGCAGTTGCAAAACCAGTTCGCAGCCGAGCAGCTCGACTTGGTCAAACAGGAAGAAAGATTGTCTCACCTGCACGATTCGCGATCGCGGCTGGATTTCGAGCGCGAGCAGCGCGACCTCCACCGCGAAGAGGCCGAGCGACGGCTTCAGCAAGTGGTTTCGAAGCGGGACCAGATTGCCCAGCAGTTGACGGCGACTCGACAGGCGCTGTCGGAATTGACTTCGCGCGGAGGTGAGTTGGCGGACCGTGTCACCGCGTTGCAGACGGAGAAGGATCGGCAGCGCGGGCTGCGGGCGGAAATTGCCGATCAGGAACTGCGGCAACGGCACCAGCTTCGGGACAACAAGGAGCGACTGCACGGACTGCAAATGAAGTCGAGCGAACTGCGGCTCCAACTTTCGAGCGTGGTCGAACGGTTGCAGGAAGAATTCCAAGTGGACGTCGTCGAGGCGGCGGCTTCCGGCGCGACGGCTCGCAACCGCGTCGTCCCCTCGTCGGCGGATGCGCAGGACGACGAAGCGGGACCGTCGCCGTTTTCGACGCCACCGGCACGAACTGCCGATTCGCAGGAGGCTGAACGTAGCCGTCACGCTCCGCGTGACGAGCCGAGTCAGGATTCGACGTCAACCGGCCATTCGGCTCATCACGCGGAGCGTGATGGCTACGTTGAGTCCGTTCTTGGTTCCGTTCCGCGCGAGGTGATCGAGGAGCGGATCAATCGGATTCGGCGGAAGCTGAAGAACCTCGGGAACGTCAACTCGGAAAGCCTGCGAGAACTCGACGACTTGGAGGCGCGGTTCGCGCGGCTGAGTGCGCAGTTGCAGGATCTTGTCGCGGCCAAGGATTCGCTGGAAGAAATCGTCCGCAAGATCAACACAGAGAGCAAACGGCTGTTCATCGAGACGTTCGATCAGGTGCGGACAAACTTCCAGGAACTGTTTCGCAAACTGTTCGGCGGCGGTGAAGCAGACGTCGTGCTGGAGGATCTCGAAGACGTGCTCGATTGCGGCATTGATATCGTAGCCCGCCCGCCCGGCAAGGAGTTGCGCAGTATTTCGCTGCTGAGCGGCGGCGAGAAAACGATGACCGCGGTCGCCCTGCTGCTCGCGATTTTCAAAAGCAAACCCAGCCCGTTCTGCATCCTGGACGAAGTGGACGCGGCCCTCGATGAGGCGAACGTTCAGCGGTATCTCGGTGTCATTCAGGAATTCCAACAGTGGACGCAGTTCATCGTGATCACGCACTCGAAGCGCACGATGTCCGGCGCGGACGTGCTGTACGGCATCACAATGGAGGAGGCGGGAGTGTCCAAACGAATGTCCGTGCGATTCGACGACGTCAGCGAGAACGGCGAATTCCGCGCGTCACCAGGAGTGTCTCATGCCGCATAATGCCGCACGCGGTGATCGACCGCGCCAACCAACCAGCATCCTCTGCTGAAAGTCATCCCACTCGAAAAACGCCCTGCGACTCTGCCGGTTGTGACGATTCTGCCGAACCTCGGCGTATCGTCTTGATCGGTGTCGTCGTTACGCGCCCTGATCGTGGGAAAGAACCTAAAGTCGCGCCCCCCGGCGGATCGAAACAATACCTTAGACGGTTAGAGCTGGAAAAGAACTCACGACACATCCGCAACGCGCAGTGATGCAAATGAGTTTGGATTGGCAGCTCGAAACGTCGAAGGGGGGACATGACATCTTGAAAACTTGCCACACCGCCACCGGATGGCTGCGCTCATGGCGTCCGGTCCCGCCTTCGCTGGTTCACACGAACTGCGATTCGAACATCCGCCCGAGATGTTCGTCGCGCCTGTCGTGTGATCCTTTCTTGTTGGTTTCCAGCGTCAAGTTTCCCGCGTATTTGCCAATGTGAGGCAGCAGCCCGCCGCGGCGAGAATTCGAAACGGCGGTCTACAAACCCAGAGTGGAACCCCGACCCAAGCCATGCCGGTTCGCCATCGGACCACAGGGCCAGGACGGCCAACCAGCGTGGTAGGGGTGAGACTCCGGAGGACCCGCATTCCTCCGACGATAGCGTCGCCATAAATAACGTGATTGGAGAGCCTGCCATGAAGACGATCTTCACTACTGGACAGGTAGCAAAGATCTGTAAAGTCGCACCCCGTACAGTCAGCAAGTGGTTCGACTCCGGCCGTCTGCGAGGATATCGCATTCCCGGATCACAGGACCGCCGCATTCCCCGCGATCATCTGATCCGGTTCCTCAAGGAACATGGGATGCCGCTGGGAGAACTGGAAGACGAAGCCGTGGGCAAAATTTTGCTGGTCGGTGCCGAATCGTTGATTCGCTCGGCCCTCACGGACAACATGATCAGCGATCAGTTCAAACTCGACTTCGCAACGAGCGGATTCGAGGCTGGGATTCAAGCGGAATCCCTGCATCCGGATTGCGTCGTGATTGATTTCATCATGGGCCGCAACGAAGCGGTCATGATCGCCCAAAACCTCCGCAAGAACACGCAGTACGCTGATACCGTCCTCGTGGGCCTGCTGAGCGACGAAGACAATGCGAGTGGGTTTGACCGGTCGGTCTTCAACGAGACCTTCCGCAAACCATTCGACTCCGCATTGCTCGCCGAACGGATTCGGACGCTGATCGGTCGCAAGAAGCAACTGATCTAACTGAGCTGGTTTCTGTGCTTCGATCACCGCCGGCTGCGGCAGGACGCCGCCGCTGGAATGATCGGGTGCGGAACCAACCACGTTAGTTTGGAAATTTGACCGGCTCGTGGCTGATAAGAAACCAACAAAAACCCGCTCTCAAGTGAGAGCGGGTTTTTTCGTTTGGGTGGCTCTCTGAGATTCGTGGAGTTTTCTCCAGAACGGCTCGTCACGCGGAGCGGTGACGGCTACGTACCTCCGGATTCGCCACGCTACCGTTTCGCTCTTGGAAACTGCCAGTTGTTGTCGAGGAACCCCGCCCAAACAGTTTCTTCTTTGAAGCCGCCGTCGTCCTTCGCGAACTTCAGCACCGCGATATCACCCAGCCTGGGGAACAGCCACGCGTTCGAGTTCTTGAAATCTTCCGCGTGGAACGTGTGTCCCGAATTGACGACGATGTAGCGTCGCGGGTTGATCGGGTTCGGGTTGATCAGCGGGACACCATGTGAAGCGGGGTCGTATTCGACGCCGTTCACCGTCAACTTGTCCTTCGTCCACTGGATGGGCAGGCGTGACAGCACCTTTGCCAGGACGGAATTGGAACCGGGGTCGCCGAACAGAATCAGGTTCTTGGACTGCATGAGTTCGGGCGTGACGTCCTTGTCATCGACGACCAGCACGTGGCCACGCAGCCACTTGTCGAACTCGCGCTGCAACCGATCGAGCGTCCAGTTGGCCCACGCGGCGTGACTGTCTGACCACGGCTTGTCGGTTCCGCGCACGCAAACAAACGGCTGCATGAAGGCGTCGTCGATGGGCCCTTGCAAATTGTGGCGCTTGCGGCCGTCGATGTTCTTCGGAAATGACAACGACGAATCGTAGCTCATCACACGCCAACTTCCGTCGCCTCCCTCGTAGAACACGCCCGGCAACCGACCATCGGCGGCGTCACCGAGCGGCAATGTGACGCCATCGATCTCGATGTCGTCGGCCACATCGCGGGCAATTTGCAGCACGGACACGTTCTTCGTTTTGATCTTGAGCTTCCCGGAGGCATCGTCCTTGCCCCCTTCGACAACGGACGGGCGATACGGTTCGATCGTCTCCTCGATCCCCATCAGCCACTCGCACGAGTTGTACTTGAGGGTGTGCGTGACGAAGCGGATGTCTTTCAGACCGGGAAATCCCGGCCGGCCGCGCGCTTGATGCTCGGCGTGAAATGCCATCGCTTCTTTCAAGCTGTCGGGATGCCACTTGTGTTCGACGCCGGGACCGATCAGCAGCTTCAACGGCACGCCGAGTTGTTTGGCCGCCTCGACCATCACCTGCGCCGCCCGCAGTTGCGGGTCATTCTCGCCGCCGTATCCGACCGTCGGCACGTTGGCCAGGTTGAGGGCGTAGTCGTCCGCGTTGTAGATGTGGAGTGCGTCCGCCTGATACGGCGGTAGCTCGCCTTTGAAATTCACATGCTTGTGAAAATCGACGAACCCCGCCCCCGGTCCGACCGAACACCACAGCGACGGATAGTGCAAGCCAAGATGCCACGCTCCGGCACCCCCCATCGAAAAGCCGCGCAGCACGATCCGTTTTTCGTCAATCCGGTAGCGGCGTTTGACGTCGTTCAGCGCTTCAAAGACATCCGCTTCACCCGCCCAGCGGTAGGCGTTGTTCGTGCGGCCGAAGACATCGAGCTGAATCCAAGTTTGATCCGCCGGCGCGGGCTTGCCGTCGTGTTCGGCGAAAAAGCTGGCTTCGGTAATCGTCGCGTTGCGGCCGTGCAGATTGATGTGCAGCGGCCGACGGTCCGTCGATTTTGAATCGTATCCGGCGGGAAGCGAGATCGCGTACGGTTGCACCGACTCATCCACCGCCGATCGATACGCAAGGACACTCCGGCCCGGCTGGGTTCCCCACGCAACTTTCTTGCTTTCAACATCCGCCGCCCGCGCCAAACCCTTGTCGAGCACGGTGAGGGTCTGCTGGACATACGCGGGCTTGTAGAACTCGCTGTGCCGCAAAATCCAGTCGGCGGCCTTGGCACAGATCTCCACGTCCGCGATCTGCGCCGGAGAGACATCGCCCGCCTTGAGCTTTTGGACTCGCTTCTGGAGTTCCGCCAGCTTGTCCTTAATCTTCGCGGCATCGGCAGCGGTTGGTGCTTGCGCTTGTGCTGAGACGACCAGCGAAAAGAGTACGAGCAGAAGAGTTGAAATCAGGACGAGGCGGTGGATCACGGGGAAGTCTCCGGATTGGTCAAAGAAGCAGAAGGCTATGCCACTGTTTTTTTCAACAGCTTGGTGAGAGTTGGC